>JAITBS010000011.1 GCA_031283515.1 Planctomycetaceae bacterium | reverse complement strand
ACTGTTGCTGAAATTCTGGGATTCAAACGTACCGGTACGAAAATTCGGAAAATTCTAACAGAACAACTAGAAACATTACGTAAAAATCAGTCGGTTTCAATTACAGAAGATCATCGGCTCTTTTTATCACCACAAACGTAAATAAAAAAACAGGTAATATTTCAGAAGAATTTTTGTTCCAAATAATGAATCTTGTAAACTATTTTTTTGTTATAAACGTATAAATATTTATATGCGGGAACGCCATGATAATATTTTTGATACAAATTGGATTTTTCGTGTTGAAAAATTATGCGAAGAAGGCAGATTTCGTTCACTCTAACCTATAAGGAGACTATTAATGTTAAACGAACAGAAACAACAAAACGCAGTATTAAAAAAACAGGTACAGACCAGAAGGAAATTTCTTCAATGGAGTGTTATTGGAGGGCTTATTGCCTTACCTGTTGGATTAGTGATTTACAGAAAAAATTTTACTACTCGTAGAAATATGGTTGAAATTAAAGTACCTATTTGTGAAGGTGTTTTTACGCCGAAAGAATTGAAAATCCCAAATATTGTTGGTGATATTGAATTAATAAGTTTAGATATTTTTTCTGCACGCGGCGATACAAATTCATTTATCCTCACTTTTGTAACACACGGTGCTGAATTGAAATCAACAAAAAATCGTATTCAATTGGAATTGTATGGTAAGAATAATGAGGTTCTTGATTATGTTGCAGATTCTTTCATGGACACTCGATTAGCTGCGCGGTTAAGTGGTCGTGCTTCCCCATTAAATGCTAACATAAGACAACCAGCAGACGCAGCTACTATTTTTCTTGATACTCCAATACAATTATTTGAAATTGATAAAATTGTTATTTCTGCCTTTCAAATTTGAGTAAATCATCCCATTTATTTTTTGTTCAATTCTATGTCATACTTTCATTCTCATCCCCAGCCTTCTTTTTTTGATGTGGAACATCAACTCGATAAAATTCACACGCTCAACGATTTTCTTGTTCGTCCTAATATGTTGAGCAATTGGCCGCTTTTTCTCGCTCCGCTGAACACGCTTCGTCTGTAGCGTGATCCTTCTAAGGGCAAAAGTATCTACACAAGTGGGAATTGGATTTGTTTTAAATTTTATAAATCGTTATTATTTGTAGTATGCATTAAAAACCACAGCCGCATCCTTTTTAAGATTATCCGTTTCGGCGAGTTTATTGGGTTCTCGAGAGTTCGAACATGATTCGAGTTTTTCGTCAACATTCAATATTTGTCGAAGGCATTACTCGCCGCCACATTTTATCAATCAATCGCTATCCGTTCGTTCCAGCTTTCGCGGCAAAGGAACAGGGACAGAGACCGTCATTAACTCCGTCCTATCCGTTTTCCACACTCATTTCGGATTCGCACTCGATTGATGGACATTGCCTAATGGACATCGCCTAAAAGGTTCGGGCGATTTCTTCAATTTTGTACGTTTCGAGAATGTCACCTTCTTTAAGATCATTAAAACCTTTGAGTTTCATACCGCATTCGTAACCCTCACGAACTTCTTTCACATCATCTTTTTCACGTTTAAGTGAGTCAAGCGGATATTCGCCAATAATTCGGCTTTCCCGAATAATCCGAACCCGACAATCACGCTCCACAATTCCCGAAATCACTCGACATCCGGCAATGACACCAAGTCGGCTAATAACAAACACCCGCTGCACCAATGCCCGTCCCAATTCCTTGACCTGTTCAATCGGTTTGAGCATTCCCTCCAACGCCTTTTTAATATCATCCGTCAAATTATAAATAATATCATAACGGCGTATCTGAATTTTCTTCCGGTCAGCCAAAATACGAGCATTTTCATCAGGAACAACATTGAAACCAACAATAATCGCATCAGACGCATCCGCCAGTTGAACATCCGCTTCCGAAATTCCACCAACTGTTGCTTGTAAAATTTTAATCTTGACTTCAGGATGATCGAGTTTGCTCAGCTCTTTTCGAATCGCTTCAATTGAACCACGAACATCAGCTCGTATAATAACATTAAGTGTTTGTGTTGTTTGTGCGGAATTGATTCGTTGGAACAAAGTTTCCAATGTAACATGAGATTGGACATCTGCCAAAATGTTTTTCCGTTCTTCATCAAGGCGTTGTTCAGCAATCGTTCGGGCGTCCGAAATATCATCCAGAACATAAAACTTACTTCCAGCACTCGGTGCCGTGTTGAGACCAATTAAATGTACAGGTGTACTCGGAGCGGCTTTACTAATTACTTTTTTGGAGTCGAGGGTGTCGTACATTATCTTGACTCGCCCATAAGCTGTGCCACAAAGTACCACATCTCCCGTTCGTAACGTTCCATTCTGGACAAGCATTTTACATATAACTCCCTGTCCAGACTGAAGTTCCGCTTCCAATGCCACTCCAATTGCCGAACGATTCGGATTAGCGTTCAGTTCGTGAAGTTCCGCAACAACTTGAATTGTTTCAAGTAACTTGTCAACCCCTAAACCCGTCAAACCACTACATCGAATAATTTCAACATCGCCTCCCCATTCGCTCGGCATTAACTCGTGAGTAGCAAGTTCCTGAATAACACGATCAGGATTAACACCAGGTAAATCTATTTTATTGAGCGCAACAATAATAGGAACTCCAGCCGCTTTCGCATGTGAAATGGCTTCTTCCGTTTGCGGCATCACCCCATCATCCACCGCCACCACCAAAACAACAATATCTGTACAATTCGCACCACGCGCCCGCATCTCCGTAAACGCTTCATGACCCGGCGTATCAACAAACGTAATATCTTCTCCATTGCCCATTTTGACTCGGTATGCCCGAATGTGTTGTGTAATACCGCCTTTTTCTCCAGAAACAACGTTCAAGTGAAGAATATAGTCAAGCAATGTCGTTTTACCATGATCAACATGACCAAGTACGGTTACCACCGGAGGACGTGGTTTGAGCAATTCCGGCGGATCTTCCTCTTCAAACAACGACGCAACCAATCGATCCTCCAGTGAAATCTGATCTCTCACTGACAGCCGTATTTCAAATACCTCCGCCAGAAGTTCCGAATGTTCCCTATCTAATTGCGAATTAATCGTCATAGGAGTTCCCATCTCAAGAAGTTTTTTTATAACAACGGGAACAGAAAAACCGGTTTGTTCAGCAAATTGTTTGACTGAACATGGAAGCTGAATAACTATGTCTGTTTTTCGCGGCGCCGCTGTATTCACTGACCGTCCACGATTACGTTGACGCTTGAGTTGACGCGGAATAACGTTGACCTCATCTTCAAAATAGTTCGGATTTCGCCGTGTTGCACCGGTTCGCCGTTTCTTCTTATTCTCTTCAATTGGTGAAAAAGCAGGATCACTGACATTGCTCCGTTGCGGTTGCTGATGATGACGTCCGGCTTTTCCGCGACGTTCGTCATTTTCCGGCGGGCTGGGATTGGGATCTTTTCCTTTACTTTTTCCTTTTACCTTGTTTTGTTTTTTAAGTTCTTTGGCTTTACGTTCTAACTCTTCTGTATGTTGACGTTTTTCGTATTTCAGAATATGTTTTTCAAGTTCTTTTGATGTCCCATTGGTAATAACACTGCGAATAACATCTTTCGGCAAAACCATATCCGGTTTTTGCGGAACGGGTTCTTTTATTTTTGATGTTTTTGATGTTTTCGGTGTTGGTGTTTTGGGAACAGGGGCAATACGAATTGAAGGTCCGGTTGGTTTGGACGACTGAGAATGGGAGTGCTTATTTCCCTCCTTATTTCCTTCCGGCTTTTTTCGTAATGAATCAAGATTAGGAATCTTGTCCGTAATAACCCGCATCGGACCACGATAATCATCACGACGTGTCGCAACAGCATGACCCGGTTCCGAAAGTCCTGTGGTAATCGGTTGAGACGATGTCGGTGAAGACGATTCCTGTTTTTTCAAAAAAGCATTCAGCGGTGCGGATTTTTTGGGCGTTCCGCTTTTCGACTCCAGAGGAGATAACTCAATATGACCAAGCGGAGGAGGAAGAGTCGGGAAAGAGGAAATTGACTCTTTAACCGGCGGTTCTTTCGTTGGTTGTTCTTTCACCGATGCATCTTTCGTCGGCAATTCTTTTGTCGGCTGTCCTTTCACCGATGCATCTTTTGCCGGTAATTCTTTTGTCGGTTGTCCTTTCACCGATGCATCTTTCGTCGGCTGTCCTTTCACCGATGTATCTTTCGCCGGCAATTCTTTCGTCGACTGTCCTTTCACCGATGTATCTTTCGTTGGCTGTCCTTTCACCGATGCATCTTTCGCCGGCAATTCTTTCGTTGGCTGTCCTTTCACCGATGCATCTTTTGCCGGCAATTCTTTTGCTAATGCATCTTTTGTCGGCAATTTTTTTTCCTGTAATTTTTTTACAGACGATTCCTGAGGTAGAATTTTTTCCGGTTCTTTCTCTTTTTTTCCGGTTTTATTTTCCGGCGGAGGTGAAGCGGTAACAGACGAAACCGAAACTACAGGAATTTCTTCCTTAATTTCTTTGGAACTTGTTGGTGGTGGAGGTGGATTTTCCTTTTTTAAGAGAGGTTCGAGAACACGGATTTTCTTTTCCGTAGGTAATGCCGGAGGACGTTTGAATACCGTATCAGGAAAACTGTTGCCTGATTTTGAAGCTTTTACCTGAGTTTTTTGGACAACAGTCTTAACCTTTTCAACTTCTTCTTCGGTTAGACTAGCCAAAGAAGAACCTTTCCCTTCGATTCCCAATTGTTTTAGGACATCAATGAGTTTCTTGGTTTCGACCTTGAGTTGCTGCGCCAGTGCGTAAATTCGAATGGACAAATCTCGACTCTCTCCAAAGGCCCTACTAAGGCCGAAAACAAGTGAATCAGGTTGCCGAAAATTTCTTATCAACAGAAAAACTCACCTTAAAAGTAATTTCTGATAATTTATTTTCAACATCCTTACTTATGATTACTATTTTTATTACATAAAGGAACATCCTTTAACTACAAAGGGTGAATATTGAGGAAACCCTCAAAAAACTCAAACATCAGTTCTGAACAAACGATTCGGTTATTATTCATCGGTTTCCATTTCGGAAACAATGTTACCGTTTTTAATTTGTTCACGATTTGATTGATTTTCTTTAATTTTTTCTTCTTGTTCTGCGAATTGTTCTGCTTGTTCGATAATGGCTTCCGCTTCTTCCATAGAGATATTTCCCATTTGAGCCAAATCATTGGGTTCGATGATGGAGAGATCGTCGAAGGTCAAAAAACCTTCGCCAACCAACCGGTCAGCGAGTTCCGAATCAATACCTTCGATCAGTGCGTAACCTTCGATGGCTTTTTCAATATCGGCTTCCAGTTCTTCGCGGGTCATAATTTCAACATCCCATCCGCAAAGTTTACTTGCAAGCCGGACATTTTGCCCTTTTCGTCCAATTGCCAATGATCTTTGGTCTTGCCGAACCAACACCACCGCTCTGCCAAGCATGGAACAAAGAATAACCTCTTCAATTTCAGCAGGTCGAAGTGCGTTTGGAATAAAAACCTGCATATCGGAACTCCAAGGAACAACATCAATTCGTTCATCGTTGAGTTCTTCTGTGATAGTTTTGATTCGGCTCCCCCGCATTCCAATACAGGCTCCAACACAATCAACCCGTTGATCACTACTGTAAACCGCAATTTTAGTACGATAACCGGGTTCGCGGGCAATACCTTTAATTTCGATGACTGCCTCTTGAATTTCAGGAATTTCCTGTTCGAACAATTTTTGGACAAAAACAGGGCGAATACGGCTTAGGATAACTTTAACACGATTGCCGGTTTTTTTAACTTCAATAACAATTCCGCGAACTCGGTCACCGGGGTGAAAAACCTCACCGGGGATTCGTTCTCCGCGTGGCAACACCGCTTCTACTCCATGAAGAGTCACTGTAATTGAACCGCCTTCTCGAAATATATCATCTTTTTTTCCTTTTCCACTTTCAATTCGTTGAACAATTCCAACGACCATTTGATCGATTTGAGCGCGATTTTCTTCAAAGATGGCATCACGTTCTGCTTCCCGAATTTTTTGGATCATGACCTGTTTTGCACTTTGGGCACCGATCCGTTCGCTCATTTCTTCGGGCGAGATTGGTTCGCCGTTACGCGTTCCTGAAATTTCTCCGGTTTCACGATCAACATGAATTTTTATGGTGGTTTCTTCGCCATATTGCTTCCGAGCCGCTGTTGCAATAGCAGCCTCGACGCCAACAAACACAATCTCTTTATCGATTCGTTTGTCGCGATGAATGGCATCAACTATTCGTAATACTTCAGTGGGATTCATGATTTGATTTTAGTCCCAAAATCCGGATCGTTAAGGGCTTGGCGTATTTAATATTTTAATAAAACGATAACAACAAATTATAAAAAAGCAACATCTTGGTACGCAATCTACATATCAGAGAATTTGCTCTCCTTACCCGAACAATAGATTTTATAATATACACTAACGCAGAAAATACGTCAAGGTATGCGAAAGAGAATGGTTTGAAATCATGCACAAAATATTATTATTTTGAAACCTTCCCCATAAGATATTTAAAAATTCAAAAAATAAAATGTTTTGTTCTATCTCTTTTAATTTATTGAATTTAAAATATAATACCAACTGAAAAGTATGACATAAAGAACCGGAAGAACCACCCTCAGAAACAATGAACAAGAAATTCATAATTCGTAATATTTTAATAAAATTTTTGTAGAAACCGATTTATCGGTTGACGAATGAAAATCAAAAGACGAGTGCTTCGTTAATCTTAAAATTGGGGACAGACAGAAAGGTAACCTTGACCAAATCCGGCTTATCGGAAAATACAATATCCTAAAATTAAAGATGAACAATGCACTAACACAAAAAGTAAGATCACTATTGCATTATTATAAGATTTTTATCTATGTTTAGGATATTACAATAGTTATGACGTTTTTTATTTAGATGTATTTTGCGGCGGATATTGGTTGAAATGTTGTGGTAGCGGAGTTTCTTGTTGAGAACCGTGTGGACGATCTCCATCAATTTTAGGACCAATGTCTGTTCGAGCAAAAGGATCAAACTGTTTCATTCGATCTCGTTGTTCGTCAATATGCCCCGGATGGAACAAATTCGGCATCGCACAGTATTCGGGATCGCAAAGACAACCCGTAAAAAAAGTTAATAAACAAATTAACAAAAAAAAGAATAAAGAAAAACGAATTGTTTGCATTTGAATTGTATTTGAGGTAAATCGGACTCTTAAATAAAATGGTACTTTTTAAAAAAGTGTTTCTCGTAAATTTTTGAAAAGTACAGATTCAAAGAAATAAAATTCAACACGAAATCATACGAAATCACCCCAAAAAACTCAATAGCAATTTTTTTTCACTAATACCCTGTTGACAAGATTGGAAAATCCGTTATCATTTCGTCCTTAAAATGTGTTTGTTGATACTTGGTGAACTTTATGCTGTTTTGTGTCGATTCTTGTTAAGATCGACTTAAAAATTAAAAAGAAAAAAATTATGCCGACAATTAATCAACTGGTTCGCAAAAACCGAAGACAACAAGTTTATAAAAGTAAATCCCCTGTTTTGGATAAATGTGCACAAAAACGCGGTGTTTGCCTTCTTGTCCGAACAATGCCGCCCAAAAAACCTAATTCTGCATTGCGGAAAATTACAAGGGTTCGTCTTTCAAACGGCAAAGAAGTTACTGTGTATATCCCTGGTGAAGGTCATTCGCTTCAGGAACACTCTATTGTTTTAGTTCGCGGTGGTCGAGTTCGGGATTTGCCGGGTGTTCGGTACCAGGTGATTCGAGGAACTCTTGATTCCACCGGAGTTGATGGGCGTAAACAAGCTCGAAGCCGTTACGGTGCCAAAAAAGTTCAGAAAACCGCCGCCAAAGGAGCCAAAGGCTCCGCACCAAAGAAAAAATAATACGTTTACTACTTTTTCATAAACATTTTTTTCACAAACCAAAAAAAGTTTTTTTTCTGTATCCCTAATTCACTAACCGTAACTCTTAAAAATGGGTCGTATTACCGCAAGTAAAAAGCAATTAAAACCTGATCCGGTTTATAATTCGATTTTAGCAAGCAAGTTTATCAATTGTCTCATGTGGGACGGCAAAAAAACAGCTGCACAAAGTGTTTTTTATAATGCGCTTGATATTATCAAGGAAAAAATTTCGGAAAAATCTCCGATAGAAGTTTTTCATCAGGCAATTGATAATGTAAAACCCAATATTGAAGTCCGTTCCAAACGAGTTGGCGGTGCTTCCTATCAGGTGCCAATGACTGTCCAGAAAAACCGGCAACAATCCTTAGCAATTCGTTGGATACTCACAGCGGTTCGCGATAAAAAGGGATTGCCGACTCGCGAAAAACTGGCTTCCGAATTAGTCAACGCCTACAACAGAGAAGGTACTGCTATTACCAAACGGGAAAATGTTCACCGTATGGCAGAAGCCAATAAAGCGTTTGCCCATTTCGCATGGTAAATTCTTGGTGCAGTTTCAAGATTATACTTCTCGTAATATTTTAGTGGAATTATCGTCTTTGACATAAGTTCTTATATCATAATCAGTTAAGAACACACGTAATTTCAAGTTTAAAACATAAAATTTGATGTAAGTTGTTTTGAATTAAGTACTTGAAAAAAACAGACAATAATTCCACTGATATATTACAAATTTGGAATGCTCTCATTCAAATTTACACGCCGCTCGGTTTAAATGATTCTTTGGAAGAATCAAATTCGAAATCGGCATTTTTTGTTCCTTCAAGCGGAACAGTGAACATCATTTCGCCGTTTGTTGCCCGTGTTGGAATTTTATAGGGACACGAATTGGTCTTACTCGTAACGTCTGCGATATTAACAGATTCCGCTTCAGGATTTTTCCATGAAATAAAAACGGCATAGTTTCCTGGTACGGCTCCACGTTTTTTATTATGCATTAACGAAAGCGAATATTCACCTCGTGCATTAGTAATACCAAAAGCGGTTTCCGGTGATTTTCCGTTAACCGTTTCACCCTGAAATAAAACAGCAATATTTTGACCGGGTTCACCGTCAAAAGTTACTTTTCCCGATACGGCAACCGTTTGGGAACCGCATCCGGAAAAACAGAACACCATAATACAAAATAGGTAAGAAAAAAAATTAATGTTTTTCATTTTTCGTTGTTTGTGAATTTGAAATTTGAAAATGACTCAAAACCAATACCAACATTGCAATCGATACGGTTACAATAAAAATAATGACAACAATAATTTCGGAATGGACAAAACGTTACGGAACACTAGCCGTTTCACCGTCGGAAATGGCGCAGAGACAACCCCAAATACCGATCATTTGAACATTAGTTCGGTTTGCAGCCCACCCGAGTCCGACATCGATATTGTTACTGAAAAACCGCACGGAAGCATCACTTACTGTTGCGTTACATCCATTGGTATGGTAGGCTCCGGCTGACCGTCCGCAAAACCACTCATTATTGGGACTACTTAGACCACAGGTTAAAAGACATAATTCCCAATCATGTGAAATGAGTGTTGCCGATTTTGGTGAAGCGGTGTAGAGATGGTTCGTAGGAATACTTGACCAATAAGTTGCTCGACGAACCTGTACTTTCGGCTGATGACGTTCAACGAAAAGTAGGGTATTTGTTGTTCCATCGGTAACCGAGGCAAAGGATTCTATGGATTTTGCACCATCTGTTGTCGGATTGACGGCATACACATTATGTAAAATTCCGCGCATGTAAGCCCGTACGGTACCGCCAGCTCCGCCGTCTTGATCCCACCACCATGTTCCACCTGTATTAGCACCTGCTACGGCACGATATGATGTTTGATATTGTTCAAACGGTGTGTATTTGGTGTGTGCCGGT
>JAITBS010000672.1 GCA_031283515.1 Planctomycetaceae bacterium | reverse complement strand
TACCTGATAAAAATCATGTACCGATTTACGAATAACATCCAACTGGGAATCAAAAAGATAACTCGTAATCGGTTTATCGTACTCGTCAATCAATACGATTATTTTTTGACCGGTTGTATTGTGCAACTTTCGAATCAATTCTCTAAAACAATCCGACATTGATTGTGAGGTCAGTGTTACTTGGTAATTTTGGGCAATCTCTTTCAGATAACCGATCATGTTAATTTTTGTTTCTTCTGGTGTGGCGTGGCTAATGAGTGTCCAGTCGATTCTGATGACCGGATAATGTTGAGACCAATCCCATTTGTCGTAAATATAAAGTCCTTCGAACAATTCCTTACGACCTTTGAATATTGCTTCCAATGTACTGAGCAACAACGATTTACCAAAACGGCGAGGACGAGAAAGGAAATAAACCTTTCCGGTTGAAATCATACGATAAATGATTTCGGTTTTATCGACATACAAATAGTTTTTGCTGCGTAAATCTTCAAATGATTGTATTCCTATTGGTAACTTTTTCATGATAAACAAATTGATGATGGAGATATGATTTTATTTAGGATTGTTAGTTAGGCACATAAAATGGAGACAATTACGTTTGAGCATTATTTTTCCGAATGGATGCACAAATTTTTTGTACTCGAAATTTTAACAACAGTTGTTTTCACTTAGCGGAAACGGGAAGTCAATACCGTAACGTTCATGGATAACATTTTGGATTGCTATTTCCACATTATTTGGTGGTGGAGCGGCATCTATGACCACACAATGAGTCTGATGAATTGCTGCATATTGTAAAAAGCCATTCCGTACTTGCCGGTGATATTTTTCTCCTTTTTGTTCCATACGGTCTGAAGCGTCACGGTTTACGATTCGTTGAACCGCAATTTCGTACGGAATATCGAGAATCACTGCCAAATCCGGCATAATATCTTCAACAGCGATCTGACCGATTGTTTCCAGCGTATTCAGTGAAATACCGCCGGCATAACCTTGATAAACGAAATTTGAAATCAAAAATCGATCCGAAATAACAATTTTTTGGTCATTAAGAGCCGGACGAATTACTTCTTCGACCATTTGTGTACGGGCAGCCATGAACAAAAACATTTCCGTTTTGTTATCGATTCTAAGTTCGTGACCATGTAAAAGAATATGTCGAATTTTGTTACCGAGTGCGGTACTTCCCGGATCGTGACACAAAACAACCTCATAACCTTGCGATTGGAAACTATGACCAAGCCGCTTTTGTTGAGTGCTTTTACCACAACCATCACAACCATCAAGTGTTATAAACATATTGCCAATAAAATAGAACTGTTTATCTTTTGAAAATCTTTATGTGTTTGCAATTTATGAATTACAATATTATGAGTATCAATTGTTTAGGCTGATCACCATTTTCCGCTTTGACTTTAAGTATTATCTATTATCTGCTGATTTATTCAACTGGTGTGTTTATTCCAATAAGAGTCGATAAAACTATCTATTTTTGAGTATATGGTGATTATTTAGCGGAATTTTTGTAAGACATTGATTTCTATTTGTAAACAAATTGAATCTGTTATTGACAGTTATGGAGTTGAAATATTACAATGGGCGGTTCTTGAAAACTTTGGTTAAGGTTATTTTATTTGATTTTGCCTGTCAAAAGATAGGTTTTTAGAAGTTCCCAATAATTATATTAAGTATGAAAAAGAAGTGGGATGAGAGTCCGATGATGCGGGCGGCGCGGTGTCAGAAAACGACATCAGTACCTATTTGGTTGATGCGTCAAGCTGGTCGTTATATGCCGGAATACAGAAAAATTCGGGAACGTGTTTCCTTTATGGAGCTCTGTAAAACACCGGAACTTGCTGCTGAAGTCATGCTTACGGCGGTTCAATGTCTTGGGGTTGATGCGGCAATTATTTTTTCGGACATTCTGCTTATTCTGGAACCGATGGGATTCGAACTCGAATTTGAACCGGATGGAGGTCCTAAAATTAACAATCCTATCCGAAATTCCTCTGATATCAAACGGGTTCGTGAACTGGAAACTGTTGAACCATTGGAATTTGTGATGAATACGATTCGATACACCCGTGAAGGTCTTGATGATTCATTACCATTGATTGGTTTTGCCGGTGCGCCGTTTACTTTGGCGGCTTACGCTATTGAGGGTAATAGCAGCCGTAATTTCCGGCAAGTCAAGGCGTTTATGCATATTTACCCGAATGAATGGCGGGAGATGATGAATAAGTTTGCGATTTCCACTGCTCGTTACCTTAATAATCAGATTACTGCTGGAGTTCAGATTGTTCAGATATTTGATAGTTGGGTTGGCTGCCTTTCCGACGAAGATTATAAGAAGTATGTAAAGCCTTATTCTCGGATGTTGATTGATTTAATCATACCGGGCACACCTATTATTCATTTTGCACCTGGGAATCCCATTTTATTAACAGATATTCGGGAAGCTGGTGGACATGTTATTGGGATTGATTGGCGTATTACCATCAAACAGGCGTGGGAGATGATCGGAGCCAATTATGCGGTACAAGGAAATCTTGATCCGGCGATTTTACTGACCAACCGCACTCTGATTCGGCAATCCGTTCAACATATTTTACGTCAAGTGGAATGGCGTCCGGGTTTTATTTTCAATCTTGGACATGGTATCATGCCGCAAACGCCCATTGAAAACGCAATTGCTTTAGTTGATGCCGTTCATGAATTTGGAATCATCCGGTGAAATAGTTAATAGTTATGAGTGAATAGTGAATAGTGTCGCAGTTAGTGAATAGTTATGAGTGAATAGTGAATAGTGTTGCGCAAGCGGAGTACTGCCGAAATGGTAGTACTCCGCTTGCGACACTATTCACTACCCTACCCGTTGGGTAGGGCTGGCTTGTGTTGTCCTTTCAGGACGCAGAATAACGCAAGCGGAATATTACCGTTTCGGTCGTAATCCGCATCGCGAACTCTCCACTATCAACTATCAACTATCAACTACTTTACCGGATGATTCCAAATTCATGAACGGCATCAACTAAAGCAATTGCGTTTTCAAGGGGCGTTTGCGGCATGATACCATGTCCAAGATTGAAAATAAAACCCGGACGCCATTCCACTTGACGTAAAATATGTTGAA
>JAITBS010000667.1 GCA_031283515.1 Planctomycetaceae bacterium | reverse complement strand
GCGGCAATTGCCGACCGTGATCGTGTTGCGCTGCCTTGACAAAAATTGTTTTTACTGTTCAATTACTTAATTACTTACGAGGTTTTCATGAAAGTATTATCAACTGATTTTGTACTGTTTTTGGTTTGTTGTGCTATTTTTGTTTCAGGTTGTAGTAAAGGTGATCCGGTTGCTCCGGTTTCCGGAACGGTAACTTTGCAAGGTAAACCGATTGCCGATTGTAGTATCACCTTTCAACCAACCGCGAAAAATCCCATTGTTGCCGCTTTCGGTTTGACGGATGTAAATGGTAAATTTTCGCTCGAAACAATTGAGTCTCCAAAACGTAAAGGTGCGGTTGCCGGTGAATATCAAGTCAAATTTTTTTGGCGTGATCCTGATTTTGACGAAACAAAATCCAAACCGGCTCCCTATCAGATTCCAGTCAAATATCAACAGGAAGGAATTACCTTTATCGTTCCAAACGAAGGAAAAACCGATGTTGTGTTTGATCTCGTTCCGTAACATTTTTTTAACAACATTTTTAAGTAACATTTTAATCCCCTTTTAGAAAGGACAAAACTATGAGACAAATGTTCATTTTTCTCACACTGAGTATCATTTCCTGTATTTCTGTTTCCGTTTCTTTTAGCGATTCGCCGACTAATCTTCCGCCCGGAACGATTATTGCGACGAGTCCGGATTTTCAAAAAATCTATGTCGGCTCACCATCAATTGCCGAACTTCCCGACGGTAGTTATGTTGCGTCTAATGATTGGTTCGGACCAGGAACAACAGAGACAACGAATACGATGACAACTGTTCATTCATCGAAAGACAAAGGTAAAACCTGGTCAAAACTTTGTGACATTAAAGGTCAGATGTGGTCAAATCTTTTTGTACACAAAGAGAATCTTTATTTGTTTGGATGCAGCCATCTGTACGGAAATCTTATTATCCGGCGTTCTCAGGACGGCGGAAAAACATGGACGGAACCGAAAGATTCCCAAACCGGTCTCCTACTCAAAGGAAATTACCACACGGCACCATGTCCGATACAGATTCATCAGGGAAAAATCTGGCGTGCATTTGAATTAGTAACAGATACACGTCAATGGGGAAATTTTGATGCGATGATCGGTTCGGTTTCTGTTGATGCCGATATTCTGGACGCTTCGCAGTGGGTTTACGCCAACCCTTTTCCCTACAACAAACAAGAGTGGAGAGGCTCGACCTTTCTTGAAGGAAATGTCGTTCTTTCACCGGAACAGAAAATCCTGAATATTCTTCGTGCGGAATCAGTGGGATCAGACAAGGCTGTTATTCTGGATTGTTCCGATGACGGTAAAAAATTAACGTCACGAGAAAAAGCAAGCCTGATTAATTTTCCCGGCGGTCAAGTCAAATTCACGATTCGCTTTGATCCGAAAAGCGGACGATATTGGTCGTTGACCTCAAAACAAAACGATCCGCCCGCCTTTCGTAATTATCTGGTTTTGATGTCGTCGAAAGACCTGATTCATTGGAATATCGAAACAATTTTGTTTCGGCATCACGAACAGCAGCATCATGCGTGGCAATATATTGATTGGATTTTCGAAGGAAATGACAATATTGTTTTTGTCAGTCGTACTGCTTGGGATGGTTCCCATAATGCTCATGATTCCAATTACATGACCTTTCATCGAATCGAGAATTTTCGCAACAAAACTTCAAAAGATGATGCTCCTTGGTTGGGTCAACCTAAACCGGTTCAACATCGTCCGGCGGAAGATTTCAAAACATTGGAAACAACCGACCTCACTGTTCGCGGAACTCACACCGAAATCGGAACATTTGATAATGATCAAAAAGCATTTGTTAACCGAAATTATGCTTGGCTTGATGTTCCCGAACAATTTAAGGGTTGGAAGTTTACGTACCAAAATGCGGGCGGTAAACCATTAGAGGAAATCAATATTCGTGCCAAAAAAGACACCAATGTTTATATGATCACTTACAGTTACATTTACAGTCATTGGAAATTGATTGATTCTGAAAGCGGTTATTCCGATACAATAAAATCTCGTATCAATATTTATGAACGCCCGATCAAAAAAGGCGAAGAAATCAAGTTACCGCAATGGGGATTTACCGGCGGCATTCTGCTGTTTAAGGAATAAATTGTCGCAAAATAACCTCCGTTTGTCGTGTAATTACACTTGAAAAATAAGAAATTTTATGTAAATTGTTTATGTTATGAAAATGAATCGGACGTATTTACTTTCAATCATTGAGTAATTTGTGTTCTTTCGTTTACCGGATAAGAAACCAGCGGTTCGGTAAATTTCATGAAAAAACAAATAGAATTTCAATGATGTTGTACCTTTTATATCTGTAACTTTTTTCAGAAAGGTAATTTTATGAGAAAAATTATTTTGTGTGTTGTGTTGTTTGTTTTTGGTACATTATCGTTTGCGGCTCAGGAATCCGAACCGCAGTTGGAACGACTCATGTACAATAACCCCGGTTTGGTTGTTGATCTTGCTGTTGGACTTTGGGCGTGGCCTGTTCCGATGGATGTCAACGGTGATGGTTTTACCGATTTGGTGATTTCCTGTGAATGTGCTCCTTACAACGGAACTTACGTTTTCGAACATCCCGGTACACCGGACAAAATGCCGGTGTTCAAAAAAGCACGGCGAATCAGCGGCGGGAAAATCAATGTTCAAGTTAGTTA
Organism: Planctomycetaceae bacterium; assembly: GCA_031283515.1. Taxonomy (GTDB): domain Bacteria; phylum Planctomycetota; class Planctomycetia; order Pirellulales; family Thermoguttaceae; genus WRKP01. The sequence goes on along the minus strand of JAITBS010000667.1, from coordinate 9 downwards.
CGTTAATGG
>JAITBS010000534.1 GCA_031283515.1 Planctomycetaceae bacterium | reverse complement strand
CAACAACCCGAACTTCCGGACTACGATTTTTCGTTACTTGTTACCGATTGGAGTAAAATCAATTACAAAAATCATACTGACAAAAAAGATATTGTTCGATTAACACATCAAGACGATATCGGTTGCGGCAATGGCGTTATCAAAATCTTTGTAGCTCAAAAACAGGAAAAAAAATTTGCTATTTTTGGGGCTTGACAGGTTTTAATGGTTTGGTAGAATACTGGACATAATAATTTTTTAATTTCAACATTTGGAGATTAAATTATATTTTGAAAAATAAATTGCCCGAATTTTTGTTCGGGTATTAAAAAATTCGAGTACGTCAACAATACAGAGATCGCTTCGGCGAACAATAATTTTCTACATGACAACCGGAATTTCCGGGTAGCAAATTTATTGTGGAATCGTAAAGTTACGTGGCTCCCGTTAAGCAAAAGTATCTACACATTTTTTTTATTTTTAGGTGTATTTTTTTTGTGTTACGAGTTTTTTTCTTGTTGTATTGTTTTGAGGTAGAAGAGTTGGTTTTGAGAAGGTGGTCTTGGCGGTTTGAGGCGTGCCGAGTCTATTTCTACACGAAATACTTGGGTTGTTACGTAAATCTAGCGACAGTTGAGGTCTTTTTTGTTCCTCAACATTCTCACATGGTCAATAATATTCGTTGTCAAGAATAACTCTCGCGAGTTTTTTCACTCTCGTAAGAAATAAGGTATGAGTTTCTTAATCTGGTCACGTATCAGTTTGATCTTGTCGAGGTCATAATCGCATGATTCAAGGAAATCAAAAATCCGTAACAATACAAATAAACCGGAAAGCAAAATGCCGTCCGTATAAGGTTTATCCGGTTTATGCGTCTTGCCGCTCAATCGAACCAACAAATTTTTGAACGCAATTGCCTCTTCGCTGGTCTGTTTTTGTAAGCTCCAGATTGGACACAATCTTTTGGTTTTGCGAGTAAACATGCCGGAGGATGTAACTTTGCCTACGCCGACGGACGTATCACCTTCATTGCCGAAACGGTCAACATGGATGTCTATCGCGCCGCCGGAACCATTGATGTTGGTGAACCGTCAGCACTACCGTAAATCATATACTGATTACACGTTAAAATTCGGCTTTATAAGAACAGAATTTTTGTTTCTTTTATTTAAAGATACTGTCAATTCTGTTGATCTTGTCAAAAAACAAAAACTGAATTGTTACGTGTGATGAGTGTAATAGTAAAAAATCGTAACTGTTTACACAAAATAAACAAATATTTATTATTAAGTGTTTTTACGGTTTATGAAATTTGATAGAATAGTAATGATGTTTTTTTACCCTTTTAACTATTTTTCATTTTTGTTTTATGACAAAACGTGAACTTCTGCGTTTGGTTTTGAATGGTCAGAAACCGCCTTATGTTCCTTGGTCGTTTTCCTTTACTGTGGAAGCGGCTGAAAAATTAAAAACATATTACGGTGTTGACGATATTGAAGAACCCCTTGGTAATCATATTCTCGGTTTGGGGAGTGATATAGGTTTTTTTAATAATATTGGCAACGATATTTTTCAAGATTATTTTGGAGTTCAATGGGATCGCAACGCCGAAAAAGATATTGGTATTCCCGCCGAAATTGTTCTCAAAGAACCAACTCTCAACGGTTACGAATTTCCCGATCCGACACATCCCCGTTTTTTCGCAGATATCGAAGAAAAAATCGAAAAATATCCTGATCGTTTTCGGTTATTCCGTCTTGGTTTTTCACTTTATGAACGGGCGTGGACTCTTCGCGGTATCGAAAATCTACTGATGGATTTCGTGACACATCCAGATTTTGTTCATCAATTACTCGAAAAAATAGCAGATTACAATATTGCACAGGTTCGTGTTGCTTGCCGTTATGATATTGACGGAGTTTATTTCGGTGATGATTGGGGACAACAAAAAGGACTTATTATGGGACCCAAAATCTGGCGGCAATTCATTCAACCGCCATTGATCAGAATGTACGATACTGTTCGGAAAGAATGTAACAAATATTTATTTATTCACAGTTGCGGTCAGGTCGATTCATTGTTCGATGATTTGGTGTCAATGGGTTTGAACTGTTTCAATCCGTTTCAACCCGAAGTTATGGATGTTTGCGCACTTCTTCCGAAATATCGTGGTCAACTCACATTTCACGGCGGTTTGTCCACTCAACGAACTCTGCCATTCGGAACACCGGAAGATGTCCGAAATGAAACACAACATCTGTTGACATTAGGAGCCGAAGGAAGTTACATTTTGTCTCCGTCACACGCAGTTGAAGGTGATGTACCACTCGAAAATATGCTCGTTTTTATCGAAGAAGCACAACACCAAATCGGTTTAAACCAATAAGATCAATAATATTGTAATAATTACAACAAAAGTTCATCGTAAAAATAAACCGATTCAAAAAGAAGTTCGGAAAATACTGTGTGTTTTTGTTAAGAACGGTTCCTTAATTTGTAACTGTTCCCAAAAATAAACCTAAAAATGAAATAATTAAATTTATGCGTGAATGGTTCTCTTAATTTTTATGTCTGATTATTCTAAACTAAATTTTACACTTAAACAGGAATACAAAAATGAAATTTTACAAAATCTTATCGGTCAAGTGCAAGGGTTCGTGGGACACTTTTTCTGACGAGTTTTGTCATTGTGTGTCCCACGAACGCTTGCACTTTTATTTTTTGCACGATAATTATTTTTTATTTCTTTTTTTATTTT
>JAITBS010000453.1 GCA_031283515.1 Planctomycetaceae bacterium | reverse complement strand
TTTCGGCGAGTTTATTTGATTCTCGAGAGTTCGAGTATGATTCGAGTTTTTCGGCAATATTCGATCTTTGTCAAAGGTATTACTCGCCGCCGCATTTTATCAATCAATCGTTATCCGTTCTTCCACCTTTCGCGGAACAGGGACAGGTACAGTCATTAACTCCGTCCCATCCGTTTTCCCCACTCGTTTCGGATTCGCACTTGATTGATGTTCCTCTACCTCATTTCGTTAATCCGCTTGAGAAGAATCCCGTCCCTTACTCTTTTGGCGTCGAGCTTGGTGATGAACGGATTAATAAACGTTACGTTACAATGGTTTGATCGCATCTTGTTCACAATCAACATACCGCAGCCGGTATTTGTCTTCCGTCGAGCATCGTATCAAGTTTCGCGACAACACAAGCGGCATGGCGTTTTTTGAACAACACCAAAGTCACCCCCGACAAACGCATGTTATTTTACGTCAAAAATTTTCCAATTTTAAGAAGTGACAAAGCAAAATAATACTTATAATCGTAATGAATTAGCCTAAATTTCGTAATTATGAAAGAAATTTGTGATGATACTTCGGGTAATCATTTTGATTAATTTTTTTATTTACTTAAAGTGTTAAGAGAGGAGGTATTTCAAATTTGACTTCATTAGGGAACAAATCTTTATAGAAAAACGTTGTATTTTTCCCATAAGGGATCGTGTATAAAAATTCGTTTGTTCTGTAAATAAAATGTCCTTACAAGGGCAAAATTGAAATACCCAATTTTTATCAACGTATTGAATTTGTTATAAAACACAAAACCTGTCGTAATGACGAATTTTTTATTTTATTGGTGTAACACATCCTTAGTATTTTGTGAACGGAACAAACCCTTTGGCACTAATCACATCTTGCCCTTCTTCCGTCAAGTAAAAATTACAGAATCGCATCAACGCCGAACCAAGTTTCGGATAACCATCAGTAAATAAATATAACGGTCGCGCAAGCGGATAACTTCCGTCAGCAATTGATTCTTTACTTGGCAATTTATTATCAAACTTAACTGTCGCCACGCCTTCTTGCAGAAAACCAAGACCAATGTAACCAATCGCTCCCGATGTTGTACTGATTCGGGTGAACATCTGCGGATTTGAATTGGTGTATTCGACACTGTTTCCGAGTTTTGCCTTGCCCACCGCCAATTCGTGAAACACTTCGTAAGTTCCCGATGACGTGTCACGACTAATCGCAACAATTGGAATGTCTGCACCGCCTAGTTCTTTCCACGATCTGATTTTACCGGTGTAAATTGCGGCGATTTGCGATTGGTTCAACTGGCGAACCGGATTCGATGGGTGAACAATAAAACAAACTCCATCCATACAAATCGTAAACGGAATCGGCATTCGTCCGGCAGCAACCGCTTTTTCATACTCTTCTTTTTTCATAAACCGGCTCATCGCCGCAACTTCGCAACGCCCATCAATCAACGCCGCTACACCATCACCAGAACCCGTTTTTTTGACAGTAAATCGGGCATCGCTGTCTGATTTGATCGCCTCCACAAAAGCATCAACAATCGGACCAACCGTCGTCGAACCCTCAATACGAATCTCTTGCGCTAATGCAAATGAAGATAGCACAAGAAACAAAATAATTGTAAACAAATTTTTCATCATTGTTAGTTATAGTGGTTAAAGGTTAAAAAAAATAAACAAATAAACAAACAAATACATTACCTATTACAAACGGTGTTCAGATTGTATGCCGAACAATTTCACCGGTTAATAAAAACACAGTGTCTTCCGCAATATTGGTACAAAGATCTCCTATTCGTTCTAAGGCACGCCCAATCGAAGTAAGAGCGTACACGGCGTTGACATGACCATGCAGACGTTCTCCTTCCGCAAAAACCGCTTGCAGAAAATCACGGTAAGCCGCATCAACAACCGAACGATCATTCTTAATAATCGAAATCGCCAACATCTCTTCTTGCTCCGTTGAAAGAAGACGAATCGTCTGTTGAACCGCATCAACAACCAAATCACTCAAAATACGGAACGTAGAAAACCGGCTCACCGAAATATGATCTTCAATCAAAATCGGCATCATTTTCGCCGAAGAAACACAATTGTCCGCAATACGTTCCAAATCGTTATTGACTTTAATCGCAAAACAAATTTTACGTAAATCGCTTGCTGCCGGTTGGTACAATGCAAGAAGACGAATACATTCCCGCTCAATCTCAACCTCCCGACGATCAATCGCTTCATCGCCGGCAATAATTGCTTCGGCATCAGATAAACTGTTACTGTTGACCGCAAACAGCATGTCGGCTAATTGTTGTTCAACTGCCAACGCCGCACGATCCAACTTCAAAAACAAACGTTCTAATCGTTTCGGTAACTCAGACACTTTGTTAGTTAATAGTTAATAGTTAGTAGTTAGTAGTTAGTAGTGGATAGTTGAGAGTTGAGAGTGGATAGTTAGTAGTGGGTAGTAGTGTTTTCGTTATGATTGTAATCCGCTTGCGACACTCTCCGCTCTCCACTCTCCACTCCTCAACCGAATCTTCCGGTGATGTAGGCTTCGGTTTGAGGATTGGATGGATTGGTAAAAATTGTGTTCGTATCGTTGTACTCAATCAACTCGCCAAGACAAAAAAATGCAGTACGATCACTCATTCTTGCAGCTTGTTGCATATTATGAGTTACGATAACAACGGTGTATTGTTCTTTAAGTGCGACAATAAGTTCTTCAATTTTGCCGGTCGCAATCGGGTCAAGCGCACTGCATGGTTCATCCATCAACAGTACACGCGGCTGAGTCGCTAATGCACGGGCAATACAAAGCCGTTGCTGTTGACCGCCGGAAAGTGCTAACGCCGATTTGGAAAGAATATCCTTCACTTCCTCCCACAACGCCGCACTTTTCAGGCAATGTTCCACAATCTCATTAAGTTTCGTACGATTTCTAATTCCTTGCAATCGCGGACCATAAATAATGTTATCAAAAATACTTTTCGGAAACGGATTCGGTCGCTGAAACACCATCCCAACATGACGCCGTAATTGAACAAGATCCGTTCGCTTATCGTACACATCGTTCCCGTCAAAAATCAACCGTCCTTCAATCCGTGTATTGGGAATCAGATCGTTCATTCGATTGATACTCCGCAAAAACGAACTCTTTCCGCAACCGCTTGGTCCAATAATCGCAGTTACTCCGCCGCTCTCAATGTCCATCGAAACACAGTTCACCGCAATTTTGTTGCCATAATAAAGCGAAAAATTTTCGGACTGAATCATCAACATCGCTTAACCTCGTAATTGTGCAGTAATTCGGGCACGTAACATCATTGCCGTCATATTCAATAATAAAACGAAAAGGACAAGAGTTGCGACCAAACCGAATTGATTGTACGGAACTAATTCGGCAATCCGATCTCCAACCGCCATGTCATAAGCAGCATAAGATAATATCGGTGTCGGTTGAAATAAAATGTTCGAACCGGCAACAAAACCGCCGGACGCCACCGCACAAGTAAACAACAACGGTGCCGTTTCTCCGGCTGCACGGCTAATACCAAGTATCGTTCCGGTCAACATTCCCGGCAAGGCTGCCGGAAATATTACGGAAATAAAAATGCGTACCGGTGAGGCGCCAAGTCCGGCAGCGGCTTCGCGGTAAGTTTGCGGAACAGAACGAATTGCTTCTTCGGAAGTACGAATAACAACCGGTAAAATCAGTAACGCTAAAGTTATTGTTCCGGCAAGAAGACAAGGTTTGCCCGTAATAAATTCGACAATAACCGCCAACCCAAAAAGTCCGAACACAATACTCGGAACTCCCGCCAATGTACTAATACAAAGCCGTAACAATCGAGTAAGTTGATTATCTTTTGCCGTTTCCACCAAATACGCCGCCGTCAGTACGCCCAACGGTAACGCTAACAAAATCGAAAACAACGAAATCAAAGCTGTTCCCAGAAGTTCCGGCGCAATTCCGCCCATGTAATGTCCTGCGGTTGACGGATCAAAGAAATAATATACGTAAAATGTTCGGCGCGGATGGAGCATTTTGCCCAGATTTTGTTCCAGATTATCGAACAACATTTGAATATTGCCGGCAATTGAAGTTCCTGCAAAAAACAATGTCCGGTCAATAATTATTTTTTGACTCGGTAATATATTCCCATCAACACCGGAGTGCGGTTTCCAAACAGTAGCCCAACGAAGTTGTTTCAAAAATTTTTGTGCTGTTGTCCAATGAGCCGGACCGTAACGAACTTCCGGCGGTAAATGTTCCAAACCTTCGCGGTTTTCCGGTCCAAGAATGCAGCCGGTTCCTTCAACACCGGTGATAAGAGTACGAATTTGACGGAATGCCGTCGAATAAGTAATATTCGGGTTCATTGTGACCGGCTGATTGCGGAGTGATAAATCGGCGTTTTTCGCGGTTTCATAATATTCGTTAGCTAATTGGAAAATCGGTTCTGTTTTATCCGTACAAAGTTTTTCAAATTTTTCAAACTGTGTTTTCAGTTCTGATGTTGAGTCGGCATTACATAAATTTTGAAAAGCACGGTTCAGCCGTCGATTTTTCGTTTCACGCCCAAGATTGTTCGCTTCAGTAATCCAATCGTCCGGCGAAAGCCAAGAAAGATTTTTTAATTGCCGATAAACAGTTTGGCGTGCTTCGGAACATTGGCGAAACTCTTCCTGAATTGTTCGGCGATCACCGCGATGAAACCGTTCCCAAAGAAAAAGACGATGCTCAACAGTCCCCTGAAAAAAAACCGCTTCCATTCCTGCACTGAAAATCGGAATAATAATAATTCCCAATGTAAAAAACAGTACCGAAATTGAAAAATAAGCAAGAAACGTAAATCCCTTATCAAAAATAGAACGAAAATATTTTCCGGCATAAAAATTAAAATAAAACGGAATATTGGGGAATTGTCTCATGCCCCAATTTTGGGGATTTTTATTACGGTTAGTAATCCATTCCGTCAACAGATTCATTGCAAATGTAAAAACGAGCAGAATCAAACCAACCGTAAACAAGGCACTGCGGTGTAACGAATCTGCTGGAGTTTCGCCGATATCACCGGCGATTGTTGCGGTCATTGTTCGGACGGCGTTGCCGAGACTGCTGATAACTTGATCGACCCGATACCATGCTGACGGCATATTGGCTGCATTTCCGGCTGCCATCCAAACAACCATTGTTTCACCAACTGCTCGCATTGTTCCAAGAATAATAGCTGCAGCAATACCGCTCCATGATGCCGGCAACACGACTTGTAAAATTGTTTCAGCACGTGTTGCGCCCAACGAATACGAGGCTTCACGAAGTTCCCGTCCAATACCGGAAATCGCATCTTCGGCAACACTGACAATTGTGGGAACTGCCATAACAGCAAGAATTATTGCAGCGTTTAATGCGTTGGTTCCTGAAGTGAAGCCGAAAAATTCCTGAAGCCAAGGCGCAACGATTTTAATTGCAAAAAATCCGAACGCCACTGAAGGAATTGCTGCAAGAAGTTCAATCACCGGTTTGAACAATTGCCGAACAGAAAACGGAACAAGGTCGCTAAGAACGACTGCTGAGAGAATACCAATAGGAACCGCAAAAAACATGGCAATAACAGTAACAACCAACGAACCGTAAAACAAACTAAGCATTCCAAAAACCGGCGGTTCGGCATTCGGAAACCATTGCCCTGAAGCAAATGTTTCAACAAGACGGCTGACTCCGCCCGAAGTTAAAAATGGAATACTGCGATAAAAAATAAATACAAAAAGCGCAACAACAGCAAACAAAACAAAATTTGCCGTCCGTACAAAAATCTGAAACGCAATAAATTCCCGAATCGCTTTCAATAGTATGGAAGAATAAAATGAGTAAATCAGTATTACCGAAATGGTATTACTGGAAAGTCATGGATTGAATTATACCATTGAATTATTAAGAAATTATTAAGATTGTATTAAGATTTGATTAAGATTTGATTAAGATTTGATTAAGATTGTATGCAATAAATCAGTGGAATAATTATTTTTCGATTTTCACTCCAGTGGAACTCCAAAGGTAGTCAACGTTTCGCCGAAACGTTGCCTCTTAAGTAAATCGTAACACAAAAAAGCATCAATCAAGTGAATGCAAGAAATAGAACAACCTTTTCTAGTATCCTGAAAACCTTTTGGTATTTTCACCAAATGTTGTGAATTTCAGATTTGCCAGTCATCTTGTTCAATAATGGAACTTTTGATTTTCAGTCTCGGTTTTTCGATCAGAACCGTTGTTCCTGCCGGAATCGAATGGGTCAGCCAAACACTGGAACCAATCACCGAATCATGTCCAATCACCGTTTTTCCGCCAAGAACTGTTGCATTGGCGTAGATCACGACATTGTCTTCGATAGTGGGATGCCGTTTGGTGTTGCGGACTAACTCACCAGCTTCATCTTTGGGAAAACTAATGGCTCCCAACGTAACACCCTGATAAAGTTTTACCCAATCACCAAGAATACTCGTTTCACCAATGACAATTCCGGTTCCATGATCAATGAAAAAATATTCACCGATTATAGCACCAGGGTGAATATCAATTCCGGTTTTGCTGTGCGCCCATTCAGTCATCATACGCGGAATGAGCGGAATTTTCAAATCATACAACGCGTGAGCCAAACGATAAACCGTAACCGCTTCAAGACCCGGATAACAAAAAATCACTTCGTCCAACGACTTGCACGCCGGATCGCCGGAATACGCCGCTTCCACATCTTTTGCCAATTTCCGCCGAATATCAGGAATTTGTTCTAAAAATTCAATCGTTTTTCGATGGGCAATTTGTTCTACAGAAGACAGTTTTTCCGGTACACACTGTTCGGTACTGCCTTCGCCGTGACAAAGAGCACGTTCAAAAAGAACAACAAGCCGGTCATGAAGCCGGTCAACAATCTCACCAACATGATAAATCACATTCGACGAATGAAGCCGGTCACGGTTACGATAACCCGGATAGATAATCTCTTTCAGGTCTTCGATCACCTCAATCACAACACTATAATTCGGCAATGGACAATGATCAAGGTGATGGGTCAATTTCGTCTCACGGTACGATTCCACAATCCGATCCGTCAAAATAGGAAGTTCCGTTTTATGTTCAAATATGGTAAACATAGAATTTTTGTGTTAAAAAAATGAAACAAACCAATGGGAATTACTAATTCAGCGCACGAAGCCGATTCAGCATACGTCTAAGACTCGGCGAATTGTTTTCTGCACGAGTCGGTAACCAATGTCTTTCGATAAAATCGCACATTATATCGTTGTAATCAGAACCAATAGACGAATTTTTACCGGGCAACATACGACGAAATTTTTGTCGTTCTTTTTTCCGAAGTAACGAAAAAAACTCCTTTTTGGGATCACGTATTTTATCAGGAATTGGCGGAATCAACGATTCTGTTAAATCAAAATATTTTGCAAACTTTTTTCGGTCAGCCATAATCCATGATTCAATTTCACGCACCGCAACCCGAATCAATGTTTTTTCCGGTAATTCTATTGGTTTTCCATTGTCGATGTTCAACCAATTCCGAATAAGACTCGGCGGACAACAATGTTCCTTGTCCAAGTCAATAAGCGAAATCGAATACAGACCATTTTTTCCCATGTCGATACAAACCGGTAAACGTTCTTTAATTTTGCTGAAACCGTTCATAATTTTAGGAAAACCTTCGCGAAAACCAAAAATTATTGTTCCTTGATTGTTGAATGAATCAATTATTTTTTGTAAAACCGCTTGTGATGGCGCATCTTCAACGTAGGCATAAAATTGTATCATCGTATCAGTCTCCCTACTGTCAGTTTTGTGTGTCCAAAAACAATATCTGCAGGAGGAATACCGGAACGAATTGCCTGTAAATCATCTTCACCAAGTGATTCAATAAGCGAAGATTCTCCCTTTTTATCCGGTCGAACAATCAGAAAAGATTTACCGTCCAGACTTTTATCGGAAAGGAGTTGTTCGCTGTGCGTGCTAACAAAAATTTGACCGTAAACTGTTTTTCGGGTTGAACGTGTTTCACGAATAAGTTTGGGAATTTGTTCGACAATAGGAGCATGTAAAGAAAGTTCCGGCTCTTCCAGCAAGACCAAATTATTGGAACTCATCAATGTCCAAAGAAGTGAAATAAGCCGCAATGTCCCATCGGAAAATTGATCTTCTGTTTGCCATGCTCCTTTGTCACGCCAATGAATATAGAACATTTTCAAATGTGGTGAGCCGGTGATGCTATCACGTTCAAAGGTCAATTCTTTGAATTGAGGAATTGCATTTTGGAGAATCCGGTTGATTCGTTTTAGACGGGAATCTCGTGTTTTTTGAGGTACGGTAGCGACTTCATCTAAAAAACCTTGTCCGAATGGGTCTGATTCCATTCGTTGAGCTGCAATCAAGTTACCAAATTTGAGCAACTGCGGAACCAAATGTAAATAAAGAACATCATTAAAAAATTCTACAATTTCCCGAAAATCTTTATTCGCATTAATTTGTTCCAAAAATGTTTGTGTCAAACGTTCCGGATCATTGTCATCTTCTTTATTGGGGCGTAATAAAATTTCTTTCCCGTTTTTCCACACCGATTCCGAAACAATTTTAACCTGTTGCGCACGATCACCTTGAAACGATAATTTATAAATCCAATCGGGAAATTGCGATGACAAATTTTGTTTTAGTTCAAATTGTAATTCGATATTTGGATGTTGCCGTGCGGCGAGACAACGAATTTTTTTAAGTCCTCCGCGATTAGCAATTGCTTTTTGTAAACCGCCGCCTTTGGGAGCGGCAACATCTCGCATGAATCGAAAAATGTCCAGAAAATTCGATTTTCCAGAGGCATTGGCTCCCACTAAATAAGTGGTTTCTTGAAAGGAAACAACAATTTTTGTAAAATTCCGCCAATTTTGAGCGGTGAGACGAGAAACATACATGTTGGAATCTCCTTGTAACTCTTGCATAAAATGGTGACGTGAATTATTATATCATGGTATGAGATATGGAAAAGTCCATCTATGATTTCTTATTTGGAATTGACAGGTTTTGGTTTCATAGTGATCCTTACAATTTGTTAATTTTTATTACTATATTATTTTGTTTGCAGTTCTTTTACTATATTATTTTATTATGCCGTCTTTGCTTCGTGATGAAATTTTGAAAACGTGTGATGTGGTTGTTGTCAAGGTTGGAACCAATGTTTTGACGGATTCTGATGGTTTGTTGAAGGAGGAGCGAATTGAACAACTTACGGACGATCTTTGTCGGATGATTGTTAAAAAAAAGCGTATTGTTTTGGTGAGTTCCGGTGCGGTGGGTGCGGGTATGGGGCGGCTTGGTTTGACGGAACGCCCATCGGAACTTTCCAAACTTCAAGCGGTTGCCGCTATTGGGCAAGGAAAGTTGATCGAAACTTATGAACGTTTTCTGAATCGTCATGGAGTTCATTCGGCGCAGGTTTTGCTGACCGCCGACGATCTTTCCAACCGTAAACGTTATCTCAATGCCCGTAACACAATTCGAACAATTCTTGATTACAGAGCGTTACCGATTATCAATGAAAATGATACGGTTAGTGTTGACGAACTCTATACCACATTCGGAGACAATGATCGTTTAGCGTCATTAGTTGCCAACTTATTTGAAACACCGTTACTGATATTACTGACGGATGTTGACGGGTTGTATGATCGAGACCCGAATGATCCGGCTGCCAAACTGATTCCGGTTGTTGAGAACTGGTCGCCGGACTTGATGAAAATGATTACGGAAAAACATTCGAATCGCAGTAAAGGCGGTATGTCGAGTAAACTCAAAGCGGTGAAAATGATTACGGGTTCGGGTGGTAACGTTATTATTGCCAACGGTAACTATTCTGAAACACTTAGTGATCTTTTTGCTGGTGAGGAAGTTGGGACTGTTTTTCTGGTGCAAAACAGTTTTCTGGCGGCACGAAAACGTTGGCTTGGTTTTGCGGTGCGTGTTGAAGGCCGTCTTATTCTTGATGCGGGGGCGGTTGATGCGGTTTGCCACAAGGGAAAAAGTCTTCTTCCCATAGGTATTATTGATGCTGATGGAATATTCGAGAAGGGCGGAATTGTGTCGATTGTGAATGATACAGGTAAAGAGGTTGCGAGGGGATTGACAAATTATGGACTCAAAGATATTCTCTTAATCAAAGGCAAAAAAACCTCTGAAATTCAAACCATTTTAGAAACAACCGGTTATGTTGAAGTCGTCCACCGTGATAATTTACAAATCATCACTTGAACAATCTCTGTCCTTGTAATTCAAATTCCGTAATATTTTAAAATAGTCCGCAGATTATGCAGATTTTCGCAGATTTTTTAAAACGTTTATTGAAATGAAATAAAATCTCAGAGTCTTTAGTTTGTTCTCTTTTCGTTTGTTTTGTCTGTTTCGTCTTTCAGACGACGTTGAGGAGAGATGTTGACCGTAGGTCGCGCTTCGCTTGACCTACGGTTATGAAAATGCCACCCCTTCGGGGTGAAGAAGAAAAAATAATAATTCCACTGATAGATTACGATCATAAAGATTTATCATTTGAGTTAGGCGATTTTATATTGACCGGTAACGACCCACAAAAAAGTGAAATAATCGGTAATTTCAGAAAGGTAGCGTATGGCAAACCGGTTTTATTTTTGGAAAATTCAGTTGTTTGTATCATTGGCATTACCAATTGTTTTATGTTCTAGTTTATCAGTTGCTTCAGAAGCGGAAGCGTTAAATTTACTTAAAGCAGTCGAAAATGAAAGGATGAAATACGAATGTTTTCGTATCTGTTACACAGAACACCGTGAAGAAGAAAATAAAACGGTAGAACAAATTGTTGATTTTGATCATGGTAAAATCCGAAAAGAACATTTGAAAACGGATCGATTTGGCGGAATGAAATCTATTTTCCTGGGTGATTTTCTCTATTCCATGACAAGTTACGACGCTAAAAGTGTTGATTTAGTAACACCGAAATCCGTTCATGCGTATGGTGCCGATATTTATGATCCGCGAATGCTCGGATTGACTGTTGTTATGAATCAAGCGACATCGGTTACAGATTGTCTTCTTTATACACGAAGGAATAACTTTTCAACTCAAATGACAGAGTTGAATGGTAAAAAAGTCCACTTGGTTGTATGTGATGATGGCGATGATCATTGGGAATTTTTTATTGAAGAACCTAGTTTTCGGCTTTTAAGAAAAACTCTCGAATCACCCTATATTGATATGCAAATAGATTCAGAATATTTGAATCCCAAATTTTATCCGTTTCCGTCTCAAGTTAAAGCTATTCGAAAGGAAGGGAAAGAACATAAGACCATACGCTTTAATCGAACAATTACCGTCACGAACTTTGAAGTCAAAAAATCCTTTCCGCCGGAAATGTTTACATTGGCATCACTTAACTTACCTCTTAACGCAACGGTAACAGATTACCGCATTAACCGAACCATTGGTTATTGGGACGGCGAGAAATTGGTGGACGATCCTGTTCGGATATCGGTGCAGGAACGGCAGGAAATAGAGGAAATGTTGCAACAACGACAACAACACAATCAGATTGTTCGATACATTATGGGAACAATTGGTGTATTGTTGATAGTTTTTGCCGTTGTGTTAATGATTCGAAAACGCGTTCGATAAAAAATTGCACGTCAATATTGTTTTGAAGTTGATGGAGCGTAAACCTTAACTTTTTAGAAACATTTTTTATTAGAGGAGATTTAACCATGAAAAAGAGATATTTTGAGCAACAATTATTTTGGGTTTTTGTTTTATTTTCGTTAATTATTTTGAGTTTGCCGGTTGTTTTGGCGCAGGAGGAAACTGTTGCGCAACCTCAACCTGCAACAGCACCGGCAAACGAACTCAACATCGTCAGCAAAGGCGATAAAGCCCCGATTGTTACACCAATTAAAGGCGGAGTTCATATTCAATGGGCGGCGTTAACGGATGTAGGCGGTGTTCGATTTTCGGGACCTTTGGTCGGCAAAGTCGAATTGATGTTTGATATTGCTCACGAGGACATTGATAGAAAAATTGATCCGGCACAGAATCCTGAAGTGTTAGTTCCTTTGGCGGATTATTGGATTGTACGCGGAAAACCGGAACGTGCGATTCCGCTTTACCGTTTGGGACTGACCAAAGAACCGAACAACATGGTATTCCAAAATAATTTGGCAATGTTGCTTTCGACGGTTGAAGGAAATCATGCAGAAGGTTTAAAAGTGATTGATGTTGCCTTAGAAGAACGCCGCGACAATGTTACGTTATTGGACACGAAGGGGATTATCTTGATGAATGACGGGCGTGCGAGTGAGGCGGTTCCGGTTTTGTTACGGGCGGTGGAACTTTCCTGTCAACATCCGATTTATTGTATGCATCTTGCCAAAGCCTACGATATTGTGGGTCAGGCGACCAATGCACGAAGTTGGTTTGACAAATGCCGACCACAATTGGAGTCCATTCCGGCTAAACTTACCAGCGAAAACAAAAACATGTTCGATGATCTGCGTATGAAATATCCGCCGGATACAAACACTGCACCGAATCCGTAATACGTAATTCATCAAGTTTCATCAGTAGTTTTTTTTATTTAATACAAAAGAGATTTGCGGTTTGTGATTATTATGACAAACCATAATCCGCAAATCATAAACCACAATTCTTATTGGGAACGCGAAAAATTTTCTCAATATACAATTTACAATTTTTCCAAGAAAACTATGTCAAAATCAACACAATTGATCGTTGGTATTATCCTTGTTATTGTAATAACGTTTGGTATGACGGTTTATTCCGGTATGCAAACGGGTCGTTGGTCATTATTTAAGGGTTTGGTGGAAGCCCGAGAACGCCTGAAAGAACTTCCGAAGGAAATGAGTGATTGGGAGATTGTGGGTGAGGATCAGCCGCTTGACACGGAAACGGTGAATATACTTCAGATTCAGGACGGTTATATTGCCCGTTCTTACCGGAATGTGAAAACGCAAGCGGTTGTTCATTTAGTTTTAATGGTTGGACCGACGGGTCGTGTTGTGGTGCATACTCCTGAAATATGTTTTGGCGGAAGAGATTATCAGAAAGAAGAGAACCGAGTTTCAGTTACAATTCCGGTCATATTACAAGATAATCCTGACGAATCGGAGGATACTTTTTGGAAGATTGATTTTATCAATCGCGGATTGAAGCGAGACAAGATTTCTTTTTATTACAGTGTTAGTCTTGGTCAATTCTGGATTGCAACCGAGAATCCGAGATCGGCGTTCCAATCTTATCGTTATGCTTATAAGATTCAGATTCAGTCATTGGTGAACGGTGAGGAGGACAATGTCAAGACTTTCCTTCAGGATTGTTTACCGACGATTCATGAATTTTTACGGCCTTGTAAATGATTTTACGATTGATAGAAGATGTCCTCTATTTTTTTACTGTCTGATGGTGGTGATTCTAATTTAACAAAGTCGCGATTGGATGCTTCGACTCATGCTGATCGGATGACACGTCTTGGCAGTGTTGTTCGTGAGTCTGCGGTTCTTGTTGGGGTTTATTTGGAGGGGCAGGTGTTATCGGCTTCACCGCTGGACGAGTTATCTGGTTTGGCGGAAGCGGCGCAGGTTCGGGAAGCGGGACGTATTACGCAACGCCGGCGAAAACCCGAAGCGGCAACTTATATCGGAAGCGGTAAACTGGAAGAGTTAAAAGAGTTGGTCAACACGGTTGATGCCAATCTTGTTATTTTCGACAATGATTTAGTTCCGGGTCAGACGAAAAATCTTGAAGAACATTTGAAGGTTAAGGTTATTGATCGTACGGAGTTAATTCTTGACATTTTTGCGAGTCGTGCGCGAACCAATGAGGCGCGATTGGCGGTAGAACTGGCGCAGTTAGAATATTCGTTACCGCGACTGAAGAGGATGTGGACACATCTTGAGCGTCAGGGAGTTGGCGGAGTGGGATTACGTGGTCCTGGTGAAAAGCAGTTGGAAGTTGACCGCCGGTTGGCGCAAAAACGGATTCTTGATCTTAAATCCGAACTAAACATTATTCAGCAACGGCGTTATCGCGAAGTTACCGCACGAAAAACATCACGGACTGTTTCTTTGGTGGGTTACACGAACGCCGGTAAAAGTACACTTTTGAACCGATTAACTGATTCGGATGTGTATGTTAAGGATCAACTGTTTGCGACATTGGACACACGAACGCGGCGTTGGCATTTACCTGGTTGGGGACCGGTTTTATTGAGTGATACGGTTGGATTTATTCGGGACTTGCCGCATCATCTGATTGCCAGTTTCCGTGCAACTTTGGAAGAAGCCAATCAGGCGGATCTTCTTCTCCATATTGCGGATGCGTCAAGCGGTAATATGGATATTCAGATAGATGCGGCGTTTCAGGTGTTAACTGACATTGGGATTCGTGAAAAAGACACACTTTTGGTTCTGAATAAGATTGATACATTGGAGCCGGATTGTTTGGAGGTTCTTTTAACGAAATATCCCAATGCGGTTCCTATTAGTGCGGGCAAGGGGTTAGGGATTGACAACCTAACGATTGCGGTGAGCGATATTCTGAGCAAGGAATTTCTTGATTTAACTCTTGAAATACCGGTTGCTAATGGTCGTCTGATGGCATTATTAGCGAGGGACGGTGAAATTCTTTCAAAACGTTATGGAGAAGAGATTGTGTTGGTTCACTGCCGGATTCCGCAACATTTGGTTGGTCGTTTACGTCAGGAAAAAGAAATACGCGGATTACCTGAAAACGTACCGTCATTAAATATCTCCGATTAAACCGATGTGATTGTTTTTGTGTTGGGAGCATTCCTATTCTGTGACGATTTTGAATCTATTCAGCCGTGATCTTCGTTTTATGCTTTGCGATGTTTCGGCGAAACGTTGCCTACCTTTGAGTCCATTGGTAAACAAATTGACGAAGATTCCGCTGATAGATTACAATAGGTCTTGTTCCGGATCATTTCCTAAATCCCGCCGTGATGAAATGTCCATAACTGCGGTTGTGCATTATCACAGCCCTTGCGGAGTTAAGATCGAAACATAAATATGCCGCAGATTGATAACATATCAAAAATCGGCACGGAATGGGAATGCTCCCGATTTTTATGTAACACGTCCATCCAGAGGACTGCTTGCGGCGGCGTAAAGTTTTTTGGGAATCCGACCCGCCAGGAAAGATAATCGTCCCGCTTCACATGCTAATTTCATTGCCTGTGCCATAATAATAGGGTCTTTCGCTCCGGCAATGGCAGTGTTGAGCAAGACTCCGTCCACTCCAAGTTCCATCGCCGCCGAAACATCACTCGCATCGCCAACACCCGCATCAACAATCACCGGATATTCCAAATCATTTTCTTTCAAATATTCCATACAAATCCGAATCGCATTCGGATTCAAAATGCCCTGCCCCGAACCAATAGGACTGCCCGCCGGCATGACAGCAGTTGCCCCGCAATTTTTGAGCCGTTTGGCAACAAGCGGATCATCTGTCGTATAAACAAGAACCTCAAATCCGTCTTTGACTAATGTTTCTGTTGCAGTTAATGTCTCAATCGGATCAGGCAACAACGTTTTGGTATCGCCAAGACATTCGAGTTTAACCCAGTTGGCACCGGAATTGCCCATTTGATCAAGGATTTCACGTCCAAGACGAGCAACTCGAATCGCCTCGTCCGCACTAAAACATCCTGCCGTATTAGGTAAAATAGTGTAGCGTTTTGTGTCGATAAAATCAAGCAACCGACGACCTTGCGCATCAAAAAGACGCTCACGGCGAACCGCTACCGTTATACATTCCGAACCGGAAATATCAAGAGCTTGTTGCATCGTTTCATAAGAACTATATTTGCCTGTCCCAATAAAAAGACGGCTGTTAAATGTGTGAGAACCAATTTTTAACATGTTCAATAAATAAAGTTAAATGATTGTAATTGTTGTTGTAAATTTTTTAACGTAGGTAATTTTTAATGTACGAAATAACGGTTGAGATTGATTCCGCCTCGTAATTCTTCTTCGATCAATTGAAGTCTGTTTTCCAGATGTTCGATTCGGCGTTGCAGAACCGGAATGAGATTTTCTTCTTCGGCGGCGTGTTCTTGACGCGGCACAGACGGATAACCAAGATGACGGGATAACGCAGAAAAAAGATACATAGGATCACGTTTTCGTGTCGCAAAAGCAATACGCCCCTCACGCTCCCCAAATAATACACTCACTGCCATATCCTTGTTTTTTTGTTTATAAAATTCACTTCGGTAAAAAATCATATCGGCTAAGTCTATCAAACCAATCTGACGACGCAGAATACCAAACCACGTTTTCCAATCGTCATCGTAAACATCATCGCGAATCATTACTTCCAAACCACGATCATAACCCAAACGATTACGGCAAAGAGTTTCAAATTGGTAAAAGAAAAGTCCTTGAACCGGAGGATTTTGACTTCGGTATTTTACCTCATGAGCCAGAACCTCAAGAGCAATCCGAAAATCAAATCGCCCCTCTTCTCGCTCACTTTCCGCAATAACAAACGTTTGAAACGGCGTAAAATAATGTTCCAATCGAGCCATCGCCCCAGATAAAATACCCGTGTGTTTCATATCCGTCAACAGAAAATCAACTGCTAATGGTAATTGCGTTGTCGTAAGTAATTCGTTGCGGATTATTGTCAAAAATTCCTGCGCCGAAAAACCGTTTTCCAGACGCGCACGAAACGTCTCAAAAAAAAATGTCTGCTCAATGTATTCTTCAAGCGGAAGCGGCATTGGATTAAGAACAAAAATGGAAAAACAATTTGATCATTGATCGTTCAAAGTTGATCGTTGATCGTTCGCCTACAGAGTAATACCATTTAGTTGCAATCCGTATGCGACTCTATCAACTAACGACAACACTACCAGACTAAAATCTGCGTTAATCTGCGAACAAAAATCTGTGAATATCTGTATTCTCTAAACTCTGTTGATAAAAATAGACCGTTAGCCGCCATGTTCTTTTTCTCCGATTGATTTTGCATTTTCTATTTTTTTTCGTATCATGCGTGTGGCATTGATTGTGTAGTCGAGACCGGAAATAAATGTAATAGCCACCGTCAACCAAAGTGAGATAAGCATTGTGTAAAACAGGAGATTGCGCCAATATTTTGTACCGAAAATGAAATCGCAGATTCCTGAAAACACCGAACCGGAATCTTTCGCCACAACCACATCCGGTCGGTAAAAATCACTGAGAAGAACATTGCCTTGATTGGTTAAAATCACTCGTTCCGCTCCGCCTGCAAGATAAAGAAAACAAGCAATCACCGCTAGACATTGAAAAGCCATTTTCCATTTACCAATCCACTTGGCGGAAAAATCACCGCCGGAAGATTCGACAAAAGCCCGAAGCGATGTCACCAGAAGTTCCCGCCCAAGAATCACAATCACCATCCATGGTTGAAGCATTAACCACGCCGGATAACCGGCAGCATCGGATGTGAGTTCAGGAATCGCAACAAGACAAACAAATACTCCACAAATTAAAAATTTGTCCGCAAACGGATCCATCACCCGTCCGAAAATGGTAATCTGTTTGAACCTCCGCGCCCACCAACCATCAAAAAAATCAGTAAGCACCGCAAAAATAAAAAAGAATAAACAAAAATCATAATCCTTCGTTGCCGTAAAATAAAATACCGCAATAGCAAAAAAAACACGGAATAATGTTAATATATTGGGAATATTCATCATTGGAAGCCGGTGATTGAAAACAATTCAACAAAGCGAAGTTATGAAGGAAAACATCGACAAAACGTATTGAAATGATCCTTTTTGTTTATCGTCTTATGCGGTTCTTTTTTGTGCCAAGGTTGTTGGGCATTGCTTATTTTTTATCGAGTAGTTCTGCGAGTCGGGACTGGAGTTTCTGCTCACGGATTTCAGTATCGATAACCTTGCCGTCTTTATCAATAAGCAGCATTGTCGGAACTCCTTGAATACCATAAGCTTTCCCTTGCGGCGGTTGGTTTGCTTTTTCTGTTAGTTCTTCGGAGACAATGAACCACGGTAATTTTTCTTCATTAACTGCATGTTTTACGTCATCGAGTTTATCCCAAACATAGACGGAAACGATTTCCAATCCTTTATCGTGATATTGTTTGTAAGCTTTGAGCATACCGGGGATTTCGCTTTTGCACGGACCGCACCAAGAGGCGGTGAATTTAACCAACACGTATTTTCCCCGCAACGCCTCCCAATTGAAATCCTGATCGTCCAGTGTTTTGCCGTATAATTTCAACTCCGCTCCGACACAACGTCGGGAACATCCTTCAAGACGTTCAACAGTTTCCTTCTTCTGCTCCTCCGAAATCGTACACTCTGCGGAATTAACAAACGCAATCAATTCCTGAATTGTTTTCATAACCACTTGGGGATCCTTTTTCGACAACTCTTCTGATTCGGAAAATTGTACGACAATCATGAGCGGTTCAATTGGTTCAAACGGAGCGGGTTTTTTATTGACCCATAGCCGGATATCTTTTTTGAGTTGTTCAAATTTTTCCGGCGTCAACTCTTGATAAAGTTTGTTCAATCCCTGAGCGAACTCCTGAAAACGCAAGCGGTTCACAAGCGACAGACATTTTCCTTCTTTTTCCAGTTCTCCGATTAACGTTTTTAATTTTTCATGATGTTCTGATTTTTGGGCGTAGTTTATTCCGTTTTCTGTTTGCCGGTCATTTTGGGTTAACATTTCTAATCCGGCAATTTTGAACATATAACCTTTCTCTTGTTCTTCCTCATTTTTTGCCATTTTGAGAATTTTTTCTCCTCCGGTGATTGTGAGTTCACCGATTGTTTGGAGGAATTTTTTGTACGATTCGAGGTCTTTGACATCTTCACGAAGTTTTTGTGCAAATTCATTGATTTGTGTTTCGACTTGTTCGACGGTTGAGGAGTTATCCAATGTCGGGATTTTTTTATGTTCTTCCTGACAGGAAGCGGATGAAATGACCAGACTGACAATAATCAGAAACAGAAAGATAAAACGGGACATTTTTATTAAATTGGGTTAAGTAGAAAATTAGGTGTTCCTTGAAATTCATTCGGTTCCGATACAACAGAATAACCGCGAATTTCAAACTCAAATTACCGCTCACAAACAACCGGAACTATTTTTTTCAATAGATTCAATCAAGTGTAAACGGTTATTCTTTTTACTCTATTTTGCCCGCCAACACAAGAGCCCCCACATTAGTTAGTAGTGAATAGTTAGTAGTGAATAGTGAATAGTTCGCAAGCGGAGTAATACCAAAACGGTGGTACTCCGCATTGCGACACTATCCACTATCCACTCTCAACTATCAACTACTCTTCTTTGTTTTTTGGAAAGAACGAAGCTCTTGACTCGATTGGAGAAAATCGCTATCGTTCCCTTATGGCTCGAATTAAAGAGGATGAAGAAGAAAAAATTGTTCCCGTAGTGAAAAAACGCCGGCGGCCTCCAAAACAACCCGTCACCGACAACGACGAAGATACGAAAACATCCGGCAAGAAAAAAAATGACGACAACGAAGAATCTGAAGAAGAGGAAAGTATTTCAACAGGAAATATTGTACTCGATATTATTCTTGATTTTCGGGATGACTGTATTGATTGGGCTAAAGAACATTTTATGCTTGCTCTTATTATTGGTATTGCCGTATCAATTCTTTTTTTGATTTCTCTTGGTTTTACCATACGTTATCTCATTAACTATATTAACCGTCCGACACTTGAATTAACACTTGAGGCTTTTGATCTTGGTTCGTATTTTGAAGCCAAACAGATGGCGGAGGAAGTTCTCAAATACACCTCGTCGTCCGATGTTCAAACACGAACCGGTGTACTTTTTGTTCTTGGAGCGGCAACCTGTTTTATGGCAGAAAACGCATGGGAAAGTGATCGGCAAGCCTATTATTTGGCGGCTGCCAATTATTTACGTCAATCCGGTTACTACGGATTTATTCCGGAACGCCGAGCGGAAGGATTTTTTTTACTTGGCAAAAGTTTGTACTTGAGCGGGGAACTCACTCAATGCCGTGAACCGTTTCAACAGGCATTGGAATTTAATTCACCCAATAAAAAATGGATTTATTGGTTTTTGGCTCATTCTCATTTTCTAGAATCGAATCCCGATTTCCAACAATCACTCCAATATCTTCAAGCCTTTCAGAATGACCCGACAACAACCGAAGATGAACAATATGAAGCCAATTTTCTTCGGTCTATGATTCTTATTCAACTTGGCAATCTCGAAGTTGCCGAACAAATTCTTGCGAAGATTCCGCAACTTGACCGATTCCGAACAATGCGGCATTTTGTTCATGGTCAAATTGATCTTATGAAAGCACGAGAGTTGCAACAAAAAAGTATTGATTTGGAAAGCCATCGTCCGGTTTTACTCAATGAGTTTCCTATTGCTCCGGCTCCGGTGAAACCAACTTCGGTAACCCCAATGCCGGCAACAACTCCGGCAACTATTCCCTCTTTGCCGGAATATCAGAACCCGACCAAACCTTCGATGATGCCTAATGAAAACCGGAGAGATGAAAATCAGAACAATGAAAATCCGGTTGATATGGAAAAATTGTTGCCGAACGGGTCTCAAAACGGAACCCAAAAACTTCAAGATTCATCAATTTGGGCGGTTGCTCCGGTAACACCGATAGAACCGGTTCATTCCTGGTCGGCGGTCATTCCTCCGGTTCCGACCCATGATTTCACCGATGAAAATTCCGCCGACAAAACGTCAGAACCCACGCTGCCGCACCGAATCAATTCCCTGCGAAGCCGTATTTTCGGACATTATGCTCAGGATGTTTCCGGTGCAACTCCTTCACCGGCTTTACCGCTTGAAACAACCAATTCTGAAGATAGAATTATTGTTCTGCCTTCAGAAAAAAAAGAAGTGCAAGCACCATTGCCATCGGAATTTCCCACCGGCAGTTTGAAAACCCAACCGGAACCGGATCCGGTTCTGGTTAATGCACAAAAAATTCGGGAACTGGCAACGGAAAAATATCGGGAGGCAATTGAGCATTTTCAGGAAGTACGGCGTCAGGAATTACCGGTTCTCCGTTGGCTTCGGAGTGCGGAATTGCTTCAGGGAATTTGTTACGACGAGATGGGCGATCTTGCGAAAGCACAGGAAATTTATCTCAAATTAGCGGAAACATTTCCCGAAAGTTCTGAAGCAGCGGCGGCTGATTTTCTCTGGGCGGAAATCGAACGGAAATTCGGACGAACAGAAACATCGTTACGCGGTTATGCCCGAACATTTGAAAACATGCGGAAGGAACCGAATTACACTTGTTTCTGGCTTACCAAAGACACTATTCTGGAACGTTGCCGTGAAATTATCCGCAATAACATTCAATTAAAAGAGTACAAAGAAGCGGCAACACTTCTTTATCTTCTTCGTGGAGTGATGAAGATATCGGAATTATCGCGGTTTCGCGGCGACACTTATGAATCGTGGGCGATTCATCTCCGGCAACAAGCTGACGCCACTCTCGGTGCGGAAGGTGAAAAATTACTTCAGGAATCGTACACCAAATATCGGCGTTCCGGTGAAGCGTTTGCCGAACTTAGTCAGGTTGATTATGAATCCGCTGATTTTAGTGATTGGCTTTGGCGCAGTGCGGAAAATTTCAGACTTGGGAAGGATTACCGGCGTGCGATTCCTCAGTACAAACACTTTTTGCGAATCACCATTAATGAACATCGTCCTGAAGTTTATTTGTATCTTGGGGAAATGTATCTTCACATTGATGCTCTTGACGCTGCTATGGACATTTTGGAAGAAGCACTGCGATATTATCCGAATCATGCCTTAGTGCCGCGTATTCGAATTACATTGAGCCGAGCTTATACGGAGAAAAAAGAATGGGAAAAAGCTCAGGAAATACTTCAACAAAATCTCATTGATGAATACGCTCCTTCTTCGGCGGTGTATCGAGATTCGATGTTTGCGTTGGGCAAGTTGTTTTTTGAAAGGGGGCGTTTTTCGGAAGCGATTCCTTATTTGGAAGACGCCGTCAAAAATTATCCCAATGCCATTCAAACCGCTGATTCTCACTATTATCTTTCTAGAGCCTATTTACGGCAAGCGTCGGAATTTTCACGATCTGCGGAAGAATCTGTATTGGAGGCGGTACGCCGGCAGCTTTTGGCAAACGCCGATATCGAACGGGAAAAAGCATTGATTCATATTCAAAAAACAGAAGAAATACTCATAAAACGTCAAGAAGTGATGGATTTGACGGAATCGGAACAATTGATGTTGCGGAATATTTTGTTTGAAGCCGGTTCCGTTTTGATGGAATTAAAACGTTATGAGCAAGCGATTTCGGCATTAAGTATTGTGGCGACGCGTTATCAGAACCGGCCGGAATCACTTGATGCGTTAATTCGGATGACATCAGCGTACCAACAGATTGGAAAATCAGAAGAAGCCGCTGCAACATTAAATCAAGCAGAATTCGTCTTGAACCGTTTGGAAAAAAACGGTACGATTCCACAAGATAGTAATTGGAAACAACTAATTCAATCCGAAAAAAAACAGAAATAATGAATAATTGAGAGCGGATAGTAACACAAACACATTACTCCGTAACGTTATCAACAACACATGTAAACACTTCATGATCAAATTCTAAATATGATTTTAGAACTTATTCGACGGAAAGAGGAACTACTTCGGCATTTACTCCCGATTTCAGTTCAACAATTAAAGATTGTTCGGCAAAACAATCTTACGGTCTTGCTTCAACATTTGGCAGTGAAACAACGTCTGATGAATGAATTTGAGGCAATTGAACAACAATTACGTCCATTTCAGGCGATTCCGCCGGAAGAGAGACAATGGGAAAATGAATCGGAACGGTTGGAAATTGACAAAACGATAGAACGTTGTGCGTTGATATTGGAGGAAATTATCCAAAACGATTCGATTAGTATGGAAGAGCTTAGGGGTCAGAAAACGGAGGTTGAAATTCAACTCCGTCGAGTACGACAGGGTTCACGTGTTTCTGATTCCTACAAAAAATTCCGTTAAACAAGTATTTGTTGAACAAGTATTTGTTAAACAATTATTTTAGTAATATTTCAGTGGAATAATTATTTTTTATTCTTCACCCTGAAGGGGTGGAATTTTCATAACCGTAGGTCAAGCGAAGCGCGACCTACGGTCAACATCTCTCCTCAACGTCGTCTGAAAGACGAAACTAAACGATCC
>JAITBS010000430.1 GCA_031283515.1 Planctomycetaceae bacterium | reverse complement strand
GGTAAATTCTAAAGAGCGTTTAATAGAAATTCCATTGAAATATTACGGATATTGTAATTGTGTTCGATAAGTTCCAGATTGTGAGCTGTTTACATTCGTTCAACAGTTTCAATACCGAGAAGTTCCAGTCCTTTTTGTAGAGTTCTGGCGGTTAGGTCGCAAAGTAGAAGCCGACTCGTTTTGAGATTATCGTCAGCCGCTTTCAACACCGGGCATTGCTCAAAAAATACCGAATATCTGTTCGCTAATTCAAAAAGATAAGCCGTTAGAAAATTCGGACGATAATCGCGAAGCGCCAGATCAATCGCCTCGCCAAACTTCAGTAATTCCAACGCCAATGCTCGTTCCGCCGGTTCTGTCAATATGAGTTTTTCCGTTTTCGTCCGTATTGTTCGGATGTCAATATTACCTTTAACAAAAATACTCCGAACCCGTGCAAAAGCATATTGCATATAGGTTGCCGTATTACCATTCATTGCCAGCATTTTATCGTAACTAAACACGTAATCGCTTTCACGGTTTTGAGATAAGTCAGCGTACACAATAGCACCTATTCCGATTCGCCGTGCAATTTCGAGTTGTTCTGTTTCGGAAAAACCTGATTTATCATTCGCCCGAACAATTTCCAATGCCCGTTTTTCTGCTTCATTGAGCAGTCCGTTCAGTCCCACCGTATCACCGCTTCGTGTTTTGAACGGTTTACCGTCTTCTCCCAATACCGTACCAAATTTAATATGCGTTAATTCGATAGTCTCCATTCCAGCCAGTTGTACCGTTTTGAAAAGATGTTCAAAATGAAGCGATTGCCGGAAATCAACTACGTACACAATAGCATCCGGTTTAAATGTTTCCAACCGGTAACGAATAGTTGCCAAATCGGTGGTTCCGTACAAAAATGCGCCGTCCTTTTTTCGAATCAACATCGGAACTTCTTCACCATCAAAAAAAACACCAACCGCCCCATCGGTTTCCCGTGCAATTCCGCGTTTCAATAAATCATCAACAACATCACGAAGCATCGCGTGATAAAAACTTTCACCCAATGTATAATCGAACGAAATATGAAGCCGTTGATAAATCCGGTTGATTTCATCCATTGAGTAAGGCAGCACTTCGTTCCATATCTTGAGATTTTCAACATCTCCGGCGTGTAGTTTTGCCGTTTCCGCCAGTACCGCTGCCGCAATCTCTTCATTCGGTTCATCCACCTTTTGACGGACAACACGGTAAATCCGACTGAGTTCTTCCACCGGATTTTTTTGATAAAATTCCTGATTCAGAAAATTTCTGTAGCCATAAATAATCATTCCGAATTGTGTTCCCCAGTCACCGAGATGATTATCGGTGATAACCCGATGCCCCTGAAACCGAAGCATTCGAGTTAACGCATTACCAATAACCGTACTACGAATATGACCAACATGCATTGGTTTGGCAACATTCGGACCGGAATAATCCACAAGATAAGTTTTTTGTTTTGACGGTTCAATAATCGCAACACCAAGCCGGTTTTCATCGTCAACCGCTTTCCGCAACAAATCAGCCAGAAATTCATTTCGTAACCGGAGATTGATAAACCCTGGTCCGGCAATTTCCGGCGGTTGACATAAATCATCTATTTTCAACCGCGCAACAATTTCTTTGGCAACATCACGCGGAGATTTCGATAACTTCTTTGCTAAGGGCATCGCAAGATTCGCTTGAAAATCACCAAATTTTGTATCTTGAGAAGGTCGGATTAAATCAAGATAAAATTCAGGATTATCAATAAATCCCGTCAATGCCAATGTAAAACGATTTTTGAGTATGCTTAAAATCATGAAAATAACAAAAGACTAATGTTAATAAAATTTTGATATCTATTCTGTAGGCAGTCGATTACAAAATTATTGTATCCGATTATTATTATTATTATCACAAAAAGACGGATTAAAAACAAGGTAATATAAAGGTAATATATCAGTGGAATTATTCCGAAGCGATACGGATAATGTCCGGAATTAACAGCCGCATTGTTCGGGCGCGATGACTGATAACTTGTTTAATTGCCGGTTGCAATTCGCCGAATGTTCGGTGATATTCCGTAATTTCAAATAAAGGATCATAACCAAATCCGTTGGTTCCTGTCGGTTCAAAAAGAATTCTTCCGCGACAATATTGTTCGTATTCGTTCTGAATATTTCCAGAAGGATCGGCAAAAGCCGCCGCACAAGTATAATGGGCGGTTCTTTTTTCCAATGGAGTATTACCGAGTTTTTCGAGAAGTACCTGATTGTTGTCTTCATCAGAAGCGTTGAGTTGTTCTGTGAACGTTTCAATTTTTCCAGATTTTTCTTTTTCTGATTCTTTTCCCAATTTTTCCGATAACACGGCATATCGTGCCGAATAAACACCGGGCGCACCACCCAACACATCAACAGAAAGTCCGCTGTCTTCACCAATGACCCATGTATTAAGAAACCGTGCTTGTTCGGATGCTTTTTTCCGTGCGTTTTCGAGGAATGTTGTTCCGTCTTCGACAACATCAATTTTATTCTTAAAATCAGCCAATATTCGAACTTCAATATCGAACGGAGCAAGTAATTCTGCTAGTTCGGTTCCTTTTTTCCGGTTATTGGTTCCAAGTACAATAGAAAACATCGGGAATCCGTAATTTTGTTGTTGCGCAAACGGGACGGTTCAATTTTTATCACGAATTGCTTCAACTTTTTTTTCGGCATCTTTGAGAAAATCGGCGAGTGGTTCGAGACCTTCGGTGAATTTTGTTGCGAGAAAAACATCAACTGCTTCTTTTGCCATCCAATCGCCCCAAATCATTGCGCCAAGACACAAGACATTAGCGTTATTGATCACACGGCACATTTTTGCCGCAAACACTGATTCCACAACCGAAGCAACAATTCCTGTGAAACGGTTAGCGACAATAGACATACCCATTCCGGTTCCGCAAAGCAAAATTGCTTGGTCAGCTTTTCCTGATTGAATTGTTTTGCAAACATTGGGAGCACTTTCAAAGTAGGGAATTTCTTTATCTTGGGTTGCTCCAAGATCAATAACTTCGTAACCTTTTTCTTTGAGATGAACACTCAAAGCATTTTTGAGTGTAACAGCAAACGGGTCAGCGGCAATTAAAATTGGTTTTGTCGTATTCATGTTTGGTAATTCCTGAAGTGAGGATGGAAAGGATTGAGCTGGCGTGTTCGTTGAAAGAACCGCATCAAGAAACGATACTGCCAGTGTGGATTGTAAAAAATGACGTCGATTCATTGTGTGCCAAGATTTTGATATTTGTGATTCAAAGGTAAATACTTGCATAAGGTGTTGAATTATACATTACCTGATCATAAAGTACAAGTGTTATAAAAAAAGGTAATATTTCAATAGAATTTTTATTGGAACCGCAGCAAAGACAAACAAAAGAAACATTGACAACGAAAAACCTCAATGGAATGACTGCCGAAACGTTTTAGTCCATACTCCGCCAGCGGCAACCTTATTTTCTTATAAAATCGAATTTTAATGCGCAATGAGTAGATCAGCACGTTCTCAAACAACAACAACAACAACAACAACTTGACAGATTATGGGGATACGATTTACAATAATGACGCTGCTGTTTTTCCGCAACACCGCACCAACAGAATAAAACACCATTACCCGTGTGAATCTGATTTATTACCAATAAGTCTATTGACGTGAAGTATTACCGAAAGGCCGCCTTGATTTACATACATTTCTTATGTTTAGTAACGTTCCTCCATTTTTTCAATGTCTTTTGGATCATGCTCCCTTTGCCGGAGCAGTTTCGGAACTTTGGGCGGGAAAGTCAATCTCTGCGGATGGTGTTCATGGCGGAGTTTGCGCTCTTGCCGTAGCGGCAATTCGGCAATATGGAAAAAGCCCCATTCTAATGCTCACCGCCGCAACAGAACAAGCAGAGAAAATTATAGATGACCTCGAACTGTTTCTACCAACCGCCCAAAATCTGCTCTTTCCCGCTCTGGAACAGCAAACGCCTATTCATGAAACTGAAGATTATATTTTCGCATTGACAGACGATTTGTTTGGTCAACGGATTCGTGTGTTGAAACAATTATTAGAAGAACAATTATTAGAGAATTTATGTTCACAAATTATTATTGCTGCACCTATTTTGTCTCTGTTACAACCGGTTCCGTCAAGAGAACTTCTTAAAAAACGTACACAAACACTTCAGGTTGGTCAACAAGTGAATCCTGAACAGTTGCGTCAATTTCTTATTGAAAGCGGTTATCACAATGTACCGGCGGTTGATTTACCTGGAGAGTTTGCGGTTCGCGGTTCTATTTTTGACCTTTTCGCGCCTGATTGGAAACAACCTATTCGTGCCGAGTTTTTCGATGAAGAAATTGAATCCATTCGCCGTTTCGATCTTGTTACACAACGATCACTTGAAAATATAAACAAAATTGATTTAACACGTTTATTACCTAACGAAACGGTTGAAGCGTCATTGCTCGATTATTTACCGCCGACATCGCCAATCATTCTCGTCGAACCACGCGAAATCGAACTCGCCGCACAACAACTTGATAAGTAACTGTCTATTTTTTTTCCGCAGATTACGCTGATAATCGCAGATTTTTTAAAAAGTTTGTAATTATTCAACGGAATTTTTATTTTTTACGCATCGTCCTGTTCCTCCTCGTCTCGAAGAAGGGACATTATTGGTTCAGACCACAAGTTTCAAGCAGGCATTTCTGAACTATAAAATCATGTTCGTAAGAATACGGATTCGTTATTTCTCCGCGTAAGATTTGGGCAAATTCTCGCCATTGATCTTCGTAACGTTTTTTTGGTGCCGGCAAGTGAACGGTTTGATAACCTTTTTTGTAACCGCCGCGATCTTCCGACAACGCAAGCCGAAGAACTCCGCTTGATCCTCCAACTTCAAGTGGTTGAATCACAATGGTTCCTTGATCGCCGAACACGGTAAGATGCCTGCGCTGAAAAGCACCGACTTCAGTAACACCTGTACGTAATGTCGCAATACGACCGCGTGGATACTCGAAAACAGTAACACAATTATCCACAAGACCATCTGATCGGGTACAACGCGGGAAGGAATGAATTTTTTCAGGTTCTCCTAATAACGTTACCATAAGATCAATAAGATGACAGATGAGAGTATAAGGAGCTCCGCCCTTGAATCCTTTTAATATGCGTCTGTACGGTTCATCATCGGGGCGACTCATTGCAGCATCAAGATCGAAAATATTTCCCAAAAGTCCCTCTTTTACGGCTTTGATACAAAATTGTACTGCTAAATTATTTCGGTACATATAACCCATTTGAACGGTGAGATTTTGCATTTTGGCTTCGTCCAGTAATTGTTTAAAATCCTTCAACGATTCACCTGCCGGTTTGTCAAGGTGGATATGTTTTCCAGCACGAATACAACGTAAAGCAGTAGAAATGAGTGAATGTTCTTCTGTTTCCACTGCCACTGCCCGAAGTTCGGGAAGAGCCAGTAATTCTTCCGAAGACATCCATGTTAATCCCCGATAACATGCTTGTTTTTGTGCTGCCGCACGTAACTTAGGATCATCCTCTGCAATACCAATAACTTCAAAAAAATCGCTCAAAAATCGAAGATCCTCTATTTTATTGGCGTGCGAGTGACCGACACCAAGTTGTCCGATTTTGATTTTTTGATTTGTGTTCTGATTTGTGTTTTGATTTTCGACGGCAAAAGTATTGTGATTGAATGCCTGACCACCGGTTGTTCCCGCAACAAAAAGTGTGGAGGCTTTGAGAAAACGGCGTCTTGAAAAACTTTTTTGGGACATAATAATATTCCTTTTTATAAAATTAGTTACATTTTATTGTTTATTCCCTGAGAGGAACTAATCAGTCCTAAGGAATGTTGACGGTAATTTTTGTAATGTGTACGGCATAAATTCTATAAATCATTCACAAGACCAATCAGGTATAATATACTGTGTGTCTTTATAAAAATTACTTTCATCATCATTCAGTGGAATTTTTTATAACACGAAAAGAGTCAAAACAAAAAATTCGTATTTTTCGTGCTATTTTGTGTGTTTCGTGTTGTAAAATATAAAACGTCATAAATATTACTACAAGAGGTATAAACATTGGATATGAGCAGGCGATTTTTTCAATCACCTGCATCAAATCCAAAACGGCAAAATAAATTGTTTCGGTAACTCAGATTAACAATAACAATTGGTGTTTTTGTTTCTGATTTCCCTCGTAAATGAATTACGAATCGGTTATCACTCCAATGTAACTTTTCGGTGAAAGGTTTGTTACCTTATATTTCTTTACGATTAACTAAAACCAAGAATGTTGTCCCGGAATTGGTACTGGATAAGAACCGTTCAGACCCGGAACAACAGGTGGAGCTATTCCGGCAACACATTCTTCTGGGGCTGGCTTGAACACGAACTTCGAGTCGTACAATTCCTGCCATGAAATCATTTTACCGGTGTAAGCCGCAATTTGTCCGAGAATGGCAAGTGTGGTACTTTTCGAAACGTAATCACCGGAATCAATCCGTTCACCTTTTCGCAACGCAGTGAATAGAGCGACTTGTTCTGCCATGTGACCGCTGGATATTTGTCCTTCATAACGCCAGTTTGTTTCTCCGACGATTTTCGCGGCTTTCAAGTACGCAACTCCTTTCGTACCAATAATCAGGTCATCGCTTGAATTATAACAACCTTTTTCTGTACGACAAAAAGCGTAAACTCGGTAGGAATCGTCCGGATAGATAAACGTTGCGGCGTGGTGATCGAACACATTACCGAATTGCCGATCAGTCATTGACGCGCGACCGCCCATTCCGAACGCATGTGTTGGTGTTTTACCGCCGAGCAACCACATCACACGGTCAATATTGTGAACCAATGATTGTATAAAATCATCACCGGAAAGCCAACTGAACATGTATTGGTTATAAACTTGCATATCCAGTTCGGACATCCCATCCGGATAACCGCGAACTCCGTAAGGCGCACGCAAAAAGGTACTCTGAATCGTTCGGATTTCACCGATGGCTCCGTTGTGAATCTGTTCGACGAGAGCTTGATATTGCGGAGAGTAACGGCTATTCAAACCAGCAAGAAACGATAATTTCTTTTCCCGTGCTATCGCAATTGCCTCCTCCAAAGTATGGATTCCTGCGGAATCAATGGCGTTTGGTTTTTCGACGAAAACATGTTTACCGGCTTCAAGCGCATGTTTGGCGTAAAGCGGATGAAACTTTGCCGCACAGGCAATCAAAATAACATCGGCACCGGAAGCAATAACACCCAGATCATTTTGAAAACCGTCGAAAATCCGGTCTTCCGTAATATCACATTGTTTGGGCAATTGTTTCCGTAACGCATCGGCTCCGACTTTGGCGCGATCTTTGAAGTAATCGCCAATGGCAACGATACGAACATCGTTTCCGGTACTCAAGGCTTGGTTGGCGGCACCGAGACCACGCGAGCCGCAACCAATCAAACCGATTTTAATTGTTCCATTGCCTTGAGCATGGGCAAACCGCGCAACAGAAAGTCCGGCGGAAACCGTTGTTCCGGCAATAATAGATTTCTTCAAAAATTCACGACGTGTTGTTGTTTTCATTTTGTTGCTCCTTAATAAAGCAAAAGTATCTACACATTTTTTTATTTTTAGGAGAATTTTTTTCAGGGTTACGGGATTTTTTTTCTTGTTGTATTGTTTTGAAGTAGAAGTGTTGGTTTTAAGAAGGTGGTCTTGGAGGTTTGATGCGTGCCGTGCCTATTTCTAAACGAAATACTTGGATTGTTACGTAATTCTAGCGGCAGTTGAGGTTTTTTTGTTCCTCAACATTCTCCCATGGTCAAGAATATTCGTTGTCAAGAATAACTCTCGCGTGTTTTTTCACTCTCGGAAGAAATAAGGTAGGAGTTTCTTAATCTGGTCACGTATCAGTTTGATCTTGTTGAGGTCATAATCGCACGATTCAAGGAAATCAAAAATCCGTAACAATACAAATAAACCGGAAAGCAAAATCCCATCCGTATAAGGTTGGTCCGGTTTATGCGTCTTGCCGCTCAATCGAACTAACAAATTCTTGAACGCAATTGCCTCTTCGCTGGTCTGTTTCTGCAAGCTCCAAATCGTTACCAACGCCATTGCCGCAACCAATAAACGATTCATAATTGCGGTGCTGGTCTCTTGTTACCAATCGATAACAAGTAACGAAAAACCGCCGCCGGGAAGTTCGGGGAAATGTGTTGCAATTAATTGTTCTGACGCAAAGGTGTGAATCGGTTGGACGAGTTTGTCGGGGGTGACTTTGGTGTTATTCAAGAAACGCCACGACGCTTGAGTTGCCGCAAAACTTGATGCGGTTCCCGACGGCGGACAAACTCCGGCAGCCGTATGCTGATTGTGAACAAGATGCGATTGAACCATTGTAACGTAACGTTTATTAAGGCGTTTATCATCAAGATCGACATCAAAAGAGTAACTGACGGGATTGCTCTCAAGCGGCGGAACGGAATGAGCTTGCGGAACATCAACCGAGTTCGAATCCGAAACGGGTGCGGAAAACGGATCGGACGGAGTTAGGCTTGTCGTCTGAAATAAAGTTCCATTTTTTCTATTGATATTGACTTAAATTTTTGATTTTGTTATTATTCCCTTTGTTGTTCTTTTCTATCAAACAAGGAGGGAAAAAAGATGTATTCACGTCCTGATGCGAAAATGATTGTTACCATTAAAGACGCGGCAAAGAAACTCAAAGGTGAAGCGAAACGCTCTTTTGAAGCACAAGTAACACACGACTATTGTCATGGAAGTG
>JAITBS010000325.1 GCA_031283515.1 Planctomycetaceae bacterium | reverse complement strand
GCACTCACGACAATGTTAGGCAGAACGGCAATTCCGATTTTCTTCGCACATTGATTTAGCAATTCCTTTCCTTTTTCTGTATCTTGAAAAATGTATGCCGGAATTGGCGGCGTATGCGTTTCATTTACGACATAACGGAATGTCCATTCCAACAAATCATACATCAGTTTCAAATATTCATTGCGGGCATCGTTTCGTTTTGTTTCCGCATGTGAACCTATTTCTGTATTTATAATTTCACCCCATTTCCGCGATGCTTGCCGAATACAATTTGCAATTTCGGGATATTGATCCACGGCGTCGCTGAAACCGGCAACCGTCATAATTTCTTCCCGCTTTTCATACTGTCCGATTCTGTGTTGTTCGCCATGTTGTTTTATTTTTTGAATTAAATCGGGACATTCACGTTGTAATGTTTCTCTAAAAATTTGTGAAAATCCCATTCCAAAACCATCGGAAATAAAAAATTCACCGCTCGTTTTTTGCACTACCGCAGTACAATGCAGATAAATCAACTCTGGTATTTTGTTAATAGAAATCAATCCAGTATTCTCAAACACTGATGTAAACGAATAATTATTACGGCGAAGAGTTCTGTATAATTGATGTTTTTTCTCATACGTTCTGATTGTTTGTAACACATCATTCACTGATATATTTTTGTCTCCGTTTTGGGATTCATCGAGAAAATATGCCCATATCGGTCTGCTCTTTCCTTTTGTTCCAGTGAAAAATTTTATCTTTTTTTCTTCTTTATTAAATCCTTCTTGATAAGATAACGTTACATCTTGCGGATAAATCATTGGTAGAATTTTTCTCGTATTGAGTTCCACGAACATTTTTATACGCCTCAATTCATTTGCTTCCGTATTTTTCTCAAAATAGAAATTTCCTTTGTCGGTTAACTTGTTGTGTTTGTTTAAATAACCGATGTTTTGTAACCGATTCAAAATAAAAGCAATTAACTCTTTTTCGAGTGTTGTTGTTTCCTCAAGTTGTTCTTTGTCGGACAAACCGAAATGCACAAGCCGTAATACTGTCTCTTCAAAAATGTTTAATTCCGGTTTCGGCATCACCGGCAGTGTTATTTCAAACATATTGCACGGAAAAAGTATATCCGCTTGGGATACAACTTCAATTCCGCCCAATTCTTGCGAGATGCTGACTATCTTTTTACGCTGGTCTGTACTCATTGATACACTCCCTCCTTTTGGCACAATTTGAGAAAGTGGAACATCTCCGGTACGGATTTTTCTGCAAATGATGTTTCAACTAATGCCGCATCTCCGACAACAACTAATAACCGTTTTTGACGGCTTACCGCAACACAAAGACGATTTTTTGACATTAAATGTCCAAACATTCCGATTTGTTTTTTCTCTATTTCTGTTTCATCTGTCGGTTCATTGAATTTCGGCGGTTGAGTTCTGACCATCGACAAAAACACAACGTCAAATTCTTTTCCTTGAAAAGCGTCAACCGTTCCAATACGTAAACGTTCATCGCCGTGCTTTTTATGCCCTTCTCCAAACATTTGATATTCTTTGACAATATCGAATTTTCCATCCGCATTACGGTATGTTAATTCGTATTTTTCAAACTCTTCGAGCATTAAATCCGTCTGTGCTTTATAAAAACTGATAACTCCAAAACTCAAATCATTCGCCTCTTCGGAATCAATCCATTGTTTCAGTTGCTTTCCAATGACATCAATTTCTGCCAAACGAATTCTACTTGTTCCGCGTTTTCCTTCTCTTTTATCCGGTGTATTAGAAACATTGAGCCACATTAACGATTTGCCGTTTGTTCCTGCCAAATTTTGCGTGAAATATTTTGCGTCAAGCGGAGAATCAAACTTTTCATTGTGAGGTTCATAAAATTCTCTGCTAACGAATTGTCCCAATGTCGGGTGCATACGATATTGTGCGTCTAATGTGACCGTTCGTTGTATTCCGTCTTTTTCTTCTAATACTTTCAAACGGTGAAACAGATATTCAAACATACTTTTTTCGAGTAATGTTTTCTCATCGGGAGCGAGTAATTTTGCCGCATCGTTATTTTCGGCTGTTTCTTCGTTGCAAAGTTTATCAACAATTTTCTGTTCGATAATATGCGGCAGTTGCCGATGGTCGCCGACAAGAATAATTTTCTTCCCTTGCGTCATTGGAATCATTAAATCTCGCGGACTTGTCCGGGCGGCTTCGTCTATAATGACTGTATCATAAATGACTAAAGCATTCTCTCCCATAAATACTTTTTCTGATTGTTCCAAACCTTTTGTCTTCGCTTCAGATATTTGCCAACCTGCCGATTGTTGCACCGTTGCTGCATACACAAAATTATAATTCTCAATGGACTCTCGAACTCGTTGCGGGTTGTATTCCAACTGATTGAGAAAACTAAGCAGAATAACGTCTTTTTCGGAATTAGCGGAACGTTTTTTATCTACTTCTCCAACCGCCGATTCCAACAATTCCATAACATCTTCCCGCATCATTTCCGAACGAAATTCAGGACGGGGCGTGAATCTATCAAGCAAACGTTTTTTGAGTTGTCGCAAATCTTGTAATGAATTAATATTTGCCGTTTCAAGTATTTTTTTATCGCTGTTATCAAGTTGCTCTTCCAACATCACAAGTACGTTTATTGCTTGTTTTGTTCCGTCATCGTTAAATCCTTCTTCCGTTACACGCAAGCCGTAAATACATTGTAATATTTCCGAGTTTCCGCGTATTTCGGATTGCGATAACAAATCCAAAATATTTTTTGCTTTGTCGATAATATTTTGTGAGTTCATCAACTCTCTTGGCAAATTAATTATCGTTTGCGCAATCTTACGGACAAGTAAACGGGACGGCGATAAAATATACTGCTTCGACAATTCGTGAAGTTTGTGTTGCCATTCGGACATTTCGAGTTGCGGATTTTTAGCACGAACACGTTTTACAACATCGTTACGCCAATTTTCAATTGTTATAACGTTTCTGTCTTCTCTGGAGTCATCACCAGAGCGTCCGCCGAATTTGACAGGCGGGAGAGAATTGACAGACAATCGATTTATCACATTTTCCACTGCATCGTGCTGAAAACCTGATACGAGAACTGAACCGCGAACAGAACGCGTTTTGTCATATTCTTCGTTAAGACGTTCCAGAATTGCCGTTATTACCGTTGTTTTACCAGTGCCGGGCGGACCTTGAATCAATGCAATATCCGGCGTGTTTAACGCGACATCAATCGCTTCCCGTTGTCGTGTTGTTGGCGGATGTTTGAAAATTTTGTCCTTCACAAACGCAGTTAACGACTCGTATTTTTTTTGCCGTTTTTGTGCAACGTAATTGCCGTTTTCCTCAATAATCAGACCGAGTTGCGGATTTGCCGCGCGCCCTTGTAAAATTTGTTGTCGGGCTTTGTTACGACGCTCAACTTGTTTTATATCGCCCATTAACGATAAGACGAAGAATTGATTCCTGCTTGGTTGAATCGAATTATTTGCTTCTATGTAATTGCCTGTTGAATCAATAGATAAAATGTCAACGGAAAGCGATTGCGGACGAATTTCAGAACTACCCTTGTCTTTTTTATCGTCGTTAATCAATTCTTCATATTGTTTCCACGTCATAACAGGATTGGCAATATACGGCGGAGTTGTATCGGTAATTTCTAACGATGCCCCTATTCCGCCAAGTGCTTCTAATTGGTCTTGCGACAAGGACGGTTTGAAAAAATACTTGAGTCCTTTTTCTGTCAATTCTACATTTTCAAAATGCAGACAACCTATTTTTCGTGCTTGTTCGAGTAAAAGATCACCTTCAATTTCGCCGTATTTGTCCCATACTTTCAAATAACTTCCCTCGCCTTCCAACAGTTTTCCCATCGTTGCGGCGACTTG
This sequence comes from Planctomycetaceae bacterium, assembly GCA_031283515.1. Lineage (GTDB taxonomy): Bacteria > Planctomycetota > Planctomycetia > Pirellulales > Thermoguttaceae > WRKP01. Next base: position 10,140 of record JAITBS010000325.1, on the reverse strand, counting down.
TTGTTGCATCAATTCCGTTGCCGTCCAATTGGAACAAGTTAATTCACCTTTTACTAAACGGTAAGCCGTATCACGTCCTTTGCGATCATCGGACAAATTAAATTTCGCAGCAAACAAAATTTCCTTGTTGAGAACTTTTCGAATTGCTATTGGAATACGTAACGCATCACCAATAATACAAAACGGCTGTTGTTCGTCTATGTTATTTTGTTCTGTTTGCGTTTCAGATTTTTCTGTTTCATTTTCTGATTTTGTAGTTTGTGATTCCTGTTCTTGTTGTACTTTTACGTCCTTGTTTTGGAGTTGTTTTTCTTCGTATTGAAAATCTTTTTTCGCTGCATGACCGACAAGAACAACAAAATAATGTTCTTCCTTTCCGTCTTTTCCTGTAAAAGTTAATTGGCAACGGTCACGAACAAAATCGGTTAATTCTTCAGGAGTTTTTGCTCCGATTCTTTTCCGTTTAACCGTTTCAATTATCTTCTCGTCTATTCCAATTTCGACTTTTCCCATACTGAGCATCGTACCGTTGAAAAAAACAATCTTGATAAGGAATTGTCCGTTTATTGGTTTTGTCAAAATTTCGGCAAGGACTGCACAATTACGAGTGAAGTTGTTATCTAACCACGTTTTTTTAGAAACATCACAAACTTCGACACGATAAAAATATCCCTTTGATTCAAGCAAATATGACGTTAAATCGGACTGCGCCATCTTGACAATTCCTTTTTCCAAAGGCGGGACATTTACGATACCTTCTTCCGAAAGTGTTAACTGTAATTCTTGTTGTTCCGCAGCGTTGAGCAATTTTAAGTTCATCGTTCACCTCCTTGCACGGTCAATCTGATTAAACGGGAAGTTACAGTATTGTCTGTTCTTAACCATACTTCTTTCTCTAATTGTTTTCTCGCCAGTGTGTAATTCGTATCTTTGCGCAAACTCTTAAATTGTCCGCTGTTTTCATCTGTAACGGCAAGAGACAATTCTACATTGTTGCTCGTTTTAATTTTCATATTTTTCTCATCGAAGTGTATATGAAGTCCATTTATGTTATTTTGCGATAATTGAAACGGCATAAAAATAAACAGCGGCACGTCAATTTGTTTTTCTGTTATCTCTTTGGCAAACACATTTCGTTTTGTCAATATTCCGTTGTATTGAAACGATTCGAGAATTAACATTTCCGGTTTTGAAACATCGCAATACGGGCAATGATCACCTTGTATATCGTTGTAATAACTCATTCGGCAATTAGGACACTTTACAACTTTGGCAACAGCGTTGGCTAAGACTTCAGCCCATTGCAGCATTGTCGGACGTTTCCAAAAATCCGTCCTTGCATCTCCGAAAGTACGTTGGCCAATCCGTTTCAATTCTTCTGTTAACACAAGCATACGCGGAAAACCGCCGTCACAGGAATTGCTGTCATCATCTTCATCGTCAATAAAAGGAAAATATCCGGCGTATGCCCGTTCATCCAAATCGGCAAAATCACTGTTTGGTTCTGTATCTGCCCAATCGGAATCTTCGCCGTCAACCTTTTTGCCGATAAACGGGTGCAGCATTGTCAACATCCAAAATGCCATTGTTGCAAAAGCGTGGCAATCAGTACGAAAACTGCTACCCGCTTTTCCTTGTACTAATTCCGGTGCGCCGAATTTTGGCGTATAAACTCCTTTTCCTGATTCTCTTGCAAATTGTAAATTGTCGGCGTCAATGAACCATACTTCAGAATAATTTTCATCAGATGAAATAAAAACGTTGTTTGGTGAAACATCTCCATAGACCAAGCCGTTAGTATGAAGGCGGGCAAGATTCGCTGCTGCGTTTTGTAATGCAATTAACCGTCTCCGCAACCCGCCAGTCTTACAGTAATAGGCAATGTTTTGAGCGGTATCTTTCTGACACTTGGATAACCACTGTGGAATATCTTCGTCATTGATTTTTTGTAAACTTTTTCCATCTGCCCAAAACTTATCGAAGGGTTGCATTTCACTCAACAACGACATCGCATAACCGGCATAATCTCGAAATAATGCGGCGGGTAAAATGATATTGCAACCATTAACCGGTAAATTTTGTACACTTTTTAACGCATTTTTATATTGTTCGTAAGATTGTTTATCGTTTACCGGATTACCCAATACGTCTATTTTTAACTTACCGGCAATATCTGGAACACCGGTTCTAAAAACGACACCTTGTCCACCTTGTCCGAGTGTTTTCACACGGACGTGAATGTTGTAGTATTCGTCAATGTATTTAGCGGGTTCGTCTAGCATAATTTTATTTTGTTAAGTATCCCAGTTGTCTTCGTTCGAAGCGGCAATATTATTTTCTGAATGAATTTCACTGATAAATGACGGCGGTGTTTCGTTAGCCGACACAGAATGTAACACAAAATCTAACGCTGCTGAAATGTCTTCTGAACGAAATGCCGACAAATGCTTTACTTTGCTTTTTGGCGGCAATTTTGCATCAACGCCAACGGCAACAAACGCAAACCGGCAATTTGTTAATTTTTCTAAATGTGGGAACATTTCTTTTTCTAATTGGTCTGATAGAAATAAAACCGACAGGAATTGTTCCTTTTCTAATAATTGCAAATATTGTTCGGTATTAAATTTTCCGTTTGGTTGCGGCAATTCAATGTCTTGATTTGGCGAAACAGCAATTTCATTTACCGTATCATTGCATATAAGAAGTTTTAGGTTAAGCGGCTCAAACCGTTCTGGTTGAATTATGCAAACATCCTGCACATAACGGACAAGGTTTGCAACGATAAAATGCTTGCCTAATTCCCGCATACTGCCGGAGTGGTCAATAATTATGTGTAAAGTGTTGCTCATTCCTGTGAAGCAATAAATGGTCTAAATAACGTTTGTATATTTTTTTGTCGGTTGACAAAAATTGCTTTGTTCGGATTATCTAAACCCTTAAATTTTCCGACAGAGCTACCGGTAATCAAACTGCTTGCATCTTCTTCATTTAAATGAAAACCTATGCGCATTTCGAAGCAGTTTAGATAATCTTTGCCTATTGGATTGAATCGTTTCCAGTTATCAATAAATGCAAGAACAAACGAACCGAGTTGTGGTCCTTCGTCAAGCAGTATTTTAAGTAAATCGGCAGGTGAAATGTTTTCGGATTTTTTTACGCCAAAAGACTGAGGTTTCGGATGAAATAAACGGGCGCTATCAAACGAGTCAATAATCAACAACGTGCGTTTGTTTTGCAACTCGTTTGTTAACTCCGTAATATTACAATCCCAAGTGTGATTTTGAATGCTAATATTTTCAAAATCAGATAAATTGTACGTTGTTCCAATGTGGTTGGAATTGTAATAGACGATTTTATTGAATATGTTGTTTTGCTGTATGGAATATAAAATCGAGCGTAAAATACCATACCGGATAGAATCGTCATCTCCAGCAATACAAAGATTACTTCCCATTTTGCACTCCCACTGGCAAACAAATGGTTTGGCATCAAAATTGAGCTCCTCGCCGAGAACAATTTGAGACGGAACTTTGATAAAGTCATTAAACCATTTTTGGGTAGGAATTTCAGGCAAGCGTGCCCCGTTAAAGATTTTCGTATCGACAAAAAATCCTTTTTCTTGAGCGTATATCGCAATTTTATGAAGATGTTCAGTACATATCTCTCTGTTGGCAAACGGAATATTAAACTTATAATTGCCGGATTTCTGCCCGTTTTGATTATTGATAATTGCTTCGGGAGGACTTTTCAATTCAGCCGCTTCCCAGTTTGAACCGTCGAGAATCAATGCTGAGTCTTCCCGATTACACGCTAAAGCAATTCTACAACCGATTTGACTGACTAACTGTCCGATTGAAGTCGTTGATTGTAATCCTTTCAATGTTTGGGTTGCGAGTAAAACGTGAATGCCATAAGAACGTCCTTGTCGAAGAAGAATATTAAAATATTTATCTGCTTGCCTTGTTATAATCTCGTTATCCTGAAAAAGCATTTGGAATTCGTCAATAATAAGTAATACACGCGGCATTTTTTCTTCGCTTTTTTTACGAAATTCTTTGAAGTTCCCTATATTTAATTGTTTAAAAAGGTCTGCTCGTTTTTTTATCTCTTCGGCTAGATACGAAAGAACAGTTATGCCGTATTCCGTATCACTTTCCGTCGCAATGAGTTTAATCTGAGGTATTGTGGGATTAGCATAAACGTTAAATTCTGTTCCTTGTTTATAGTCCAAAAGATAAACGGCAAGTTCGTCAGATAAATAACGTTGAATAAAATTGTGGATTAAAATGTGCAATAAATTGGATTTACCGGAACCGGAACGACCAGCAAGAAGAACATGGTGTTCTGTGTTTATTCCGCCTAGTTGTAACAAAATTTCTTTGCCCTCGGTTGTCCAACCAATAGGAGCAGAGATGCCGTCTGATGAATTTTCTTTTCCGAGTTGACTATTCGACCACATATCAATAATTGTCTTGTTAAATTTTTTGTATTGCGAATATGCGGATTTAATCCAGTCCCAATATTGTGTTAAGTTGTCGCAAGACGGAAGTAATTCGTCTTCTTCTGTAACTTGCAAATACTTTAATAATGGGCAATTGGAATACAAATTATAAATTTTCTGCGAAGTCTTTTCAAGCAATTGTGGAATTTCCCCTGCGGCGCTTTTAGGGTCGATTTGATTTCTATCAATTGAGATAATCGGAATAACGCCACAACGAGGACCAAATTCGATTAACCGTTTCAAATACAAAATACTCTTGTCTGAAAACTGTTCTGGAAAACCGAATAGAAGAAGCAATTTGTACGATAGTTTACAATCGGGATTCATATCGTTGTATTTTATCCAATTAGAAATATCTCCAAGAAAACGTTTTTGCATTAACTTGTCAATATAATCGAACATCTGATGCAAAGTTGATTCTATTTCGTCTGAGTGAGTTAGAATACGTTTTTGTGGAACAATTTCCTCAACGTTGGCAAGCGGCAAAAATGGGGCAAGCGAACGTCCCAAATGTAATGGGTCAATTGCTGTTATTTCTAATATTCCAACGGGCAAGACAAATAAAAGACGCAACAGCAATTGATACAGAATTTGGTTATCGGATTCTTTATCATATTCAAAAAATAGCGTTTTGCGAATTGGAAAATCAAGTAAACGGGGAACAAACCCACTCCAATTTTCTAACTCCCAGTTCTGCGAAAGAGTAACGCGCAACCGTCCGAATGCTAACGTTTCTGGTAAGTTATCCGTAGTATTTAGGTTCTCTTTTTGCAAACTATTCAAAAACGGCTGAGTACGTCGGACTGTTTTAACAATTTCGTCAAGTGGCAAAAGAGAAGTTCCCCAATTTTTTTGAAATTCGGCGATTATTTCTAGCCGTGCTTGCATTAATTCTGATTGTTTCTTCTGTTTATTGTCTCTTGTAATACGGATGCTTTCATTGTGTTTTTTACGAAGTTCCTCGCCTTGTTTCGTTAATTTTCCGATTTCCAGTTGAACAAAATTTTCTTGATTTTGTAATCCTTTCTGTTGGTTTCGTATATTCTGCTGTTCTGCTTGGCAAGTTTGTATGTCCTGTTGCAACTTGTTGACAATCTGTTGCAATCTGTTTTTTTCACTTGTTACACTTTGGATTTGTTGTTCTAATTGTTGTATTTGTTCTTTTTCCGCATCCCCCCAAAAATACTTGATAATATGGACGATAATGTTACGATTGGCGATTTGATGTTGCAACGAAAGTTGTTGTGATTGCAATCTGTTGATTTTATTTTCTGCTTGGCTGACAAATGATAATTGCTGCTGTTTTTTTGTTTCAATTTGCTGATACCTCATTTCCAAAGATGCTTTTTCGCTTCCTATTTTTGCAAGCTGTTTTTGCAAATTGAAAAGTTGATCATGTGATTTTGCATTAGAGGTTGTTAATGCTGCGATATCCCTACGAAACTGTTCGTCAAGCAATTTTTCATCATCATCAAAACGTTTATCCCAGTTTTTTCTATTTACGTCAATTTTGTTTAATTCTTTTAAAAAAGACGCAACTCGATCATCTGCCTTGACAATTTCTCTGACAAGATGTTCACTTACTCCTGATTTCAAGATTGGATTTCCATGCATTGATTTATATCTCTCCTTACATTTGAAAATTCACTTTTTTGCTTTTTGACAGGATTACAAGATTTTTAAATAAGAGGTTCGTTAATTTTATTCCTATCGAAAGTAAATTTTCAAGTGTGATGAAGTCGTCTTATCGTAGCAATTTCGGAACGTAGCGATTCAATGTTTATTAACAAACTTTCTATTTCCTCGTGCATTAACACAAGCGAATTTGTCTCTCTAATAATAGGTTCTAAGACCTCGTTTACAAACGACATTCCAAGTTCATCGCGAACTGATTCGCTGAAAATAGTTTGCAAACTTGATAATTCCGCAAATACATCATAAAACATTTTTATTTTCTACCTGTTACAGCGTTCCATAATGTTTCATCTATTTCGCTCTTTCGTGGCAACATTCCAATAATCGGCGATCCAGCCTGTCGGCAGGCATTACGAAGTTCCTGTTCTTTTTCTGGAGATAAGTCTTTAATATCTCGCGAACAAAGTACCATTGAAGTGCTTGCTTCCTGATGTCCACCCGCTTGAAAAACCAAATGTTCTTTCTGAGAATATAAATAATCTGATTTGCCGCTTTTCACCTCAACTGCAAGTGAACCATTTATTTGCGCACCCATTCGGTCGCCGCGTCCTAAAATGAGCGGAACGGTTAATCCTTCTACTTTCAAATCTGTTTTCGTATATCGTCCATCATCAAAATATGTTCTGTTTTGAGTCAAAACCTTTGTTCCATAGGGCTTTAAGCCATATTCTGCTATTTTCTCATTTAACAAACCGCTCATATTTTTTTGTGCGGAAATCTGAACATTGTGCCGTTCTATATCATTTTTTGCATTAGCGTAATTTTGCCGATGCAATTCAAGATTCTTACGAAATTGAGTATCACGTATTGATAAATAATCAACAAAATGTGGTAACTGTTCGCCGTTCATACTCAACCGTGCATTTAACTGATCTGGCGTAACCAGTGATTTATTTTTTGGTTGATAGGTAATCCAATCGTGAAAATCTCTTGCAGGCTGATTTGTGTTAATATAGTCCTGTAATATTACTTCCGCGTGTTTCAATCTTGCCGTTGCCGTCTCAATACGGTTGTCAATTACCGATAGGCGGGTGGATAATTCTGTTTGTGTTTGTTCCTGTAATTGCCTAACTTGTTCGGTGCATTGCTGCATTTTTTCAAGTTGTTCTTCTACTTTCATTCTGTCTTCGGTCGCTTTGTCAAGTTCTTCTTTTACTTCTTCTAATTTCTGCTGTGCTTCTTCTAATTTTTGTTGTGCATTTTGTAATTTGCGTTCTGCCTCGGCAACAGCCGACTCAGCTGCTGAAACATCATCTCTTGCAGTATCAATCTTAGAGTCATTATCGGAACTATCTTTATTATCTGTCACTATTCACTCTCCTATTGCAACGAACTTAAGTGATTTTGTGCGTTCTCCAATCGTTCATTTGCCTTTAAAAGGTTTGATTCTGCTTCCATGAAACTTTCTTTCGCTTGCGTAAACGTTACCATTGCTTGATCCAATTGCCATTGACACATTTGTTCTGTTTGTATTGTGGATTCTAAATCAGATTGATAACTCTGCACATCGAAATTGTATTCTGATACAATTCCATCTAACCGTTGCAATTTGTGTTGGGAAGCACTCTGCAACTGCTCTTTTGCTATTAACAAGGCAGAGATGGTCTCGCGAAAAATTTCAATATGTCCAATAGATATTTGCATCTTATTCTTTTATGTTGAAGCATATTCTCGTAAACGGGCAACCAATGCTGCCAAATAGGGAATTTGTTCTTGCGCTGATTCCCGAAATGTTGCGATACTTTGCAACAGAGTATTAAACGTCTCTTCAAAACGTTGTCGTTGTGAATCTTGCCAAGTATCGCCTAACCCCTGAAATTCACCATTCAACGAATTAGTTGTGTCCGTAATCGTTTCAAGATAAGCAGACAATACGCTGGCAAATCTTTCGAGTTCATCAGGATTTGCAAAAATTTGTGACATCGTAATATTTTTTATAAAAATTACCAATATTCCACATCTTTGTCTGACAAAGATGAAGGAGATGAGGCAATACTGCCTCCATCTAATTTTGGATTAGTTAATAAAATGGATTCGTTAGGTTTTTTTGATTTTGTCCTCATTGTAACAGACATTGTTACTCGCTTGAAAAATTCGTGAATTTTAGATGCTTGATTCGCAGAAAATAGCGGATTCATTGTCCCTTCAACAAAACGGGTCAGTACTGTATGGTCGGCATCTATTCCGATTGCCATTGCCATTCGATCACATTTTGCGGATCTGCCATTGTTAATAAAGTCATCAAGCGGATTTTCCCAATCATCGTTGGGTTGTCCATCAGATACCAACACAACAGTTGGACGATATGCACGCGGAGGTATTTCATTTTTATCTTCAATCATTGCTTTTGCCATTTTCAGTGCAGTTCCCATTGGCGTCATTCCATCAGCAATCATAGTTTTCCAACGAACTTCTGATGCTTTGGTCAAAGGGGTATGTAAAAAAACTTGCGCTCCGAATGTTATAATAGAAACGAGTATTTCCGTTTCCATTTTTTCCTCCTGTGCAAATGAGTTGAGCATCTCTTGAACAGCTTTATTCAAGTTATCAATTTTTGAACCGCTCATTGATGAACTAACATCCAGCAACAAAATAACGGGAAGTGGTTTGGCGGTTGGAACAGTAAATTTACTTGGATCAAATGTCATTATAAAATCTACCCAAAGTGTTGTTGATATAGGCAAACGATTGTTTTATCGTCTGTATGGAATGGTACAGTCCAATTTGTCAGCATTTTTTGAATCTCGTTCTTTCTGCTTAAAATTGGAACATCTGCATAATTCAACCATATTTCTCGTGCGAAGTCAATACGCTTATCATATAGTAAGTCATCTGCAATTCCATCAGTACAAAGAACGAGGGCAGTAATATGTTTAACATGAATATTTTTTATTACCCAATATTCGTTATGAAATTCTTGTCCTAGTGCGTTGGTAAGGTTAGAAAAACTATTATTTTCTCCAGAGTGAAGGATAAAATCCGTTTTTGATGATTGTCCTAACACAACTAACATCCCATCTCCAACTTGACCTAAAATAAAATTTTCATCTATACGAATACCAAAAATACAAGTTGTGGAACAATTTTTCGGTTCATATTGACCAATTTTCATTAGCCATATTGAGTGAATTAATCTTGGTAGATTTTTTACATTGGCATTGGGGGAATTACGGAAAATTTTCGCTGATTCAACAACAGCTTGGCAAGCTGCTTTCGAACCGATATTAGAGTTAGGCTTACTTCCTAATCCATCGGCAACAGCTACAACTTCTCCCCATTGGAATTTTTTTACAAGGTAGGAATCCTGATTAGGTTGTCCATTTTTTAAATGCAATGGTCCTGTAACGCTACTACTCCAAGATTTCCAATTTTGCGTTGTCATTTTTTTCAAAATATATTACAAAAAAAATGTAGAATTTGATGGCAACAGTTTGAGCTTATTTTGCAAAATTACGACAATTAAACACAAACAAATTTTATTCCACTATTACAGCGTCATAGATTGGCAATATATACAATAATGGTCGGTATGCGAATAAGTTTTCAAAATTGGTAAATGGTATTGCATTGAAATTTCATAATTGTTATTCTATCAATGAATGGTGGAATTGTAACAAATTCACAAATAGTTGCAAGTGCATTTTATTTGTTTGTTTTTTATAAACCTTATTTTTACCTAATTTTTCCTAACAGAACAACCTTAGCCAATTGTTCCTATTTCTACTGTATGGTTTTTCTTAATCTGTTTTGTTATAGTTGTTTGCGATTGCGTTTTTTGGCTTTTTTGTGCGAGTTGGCGTGCTTTTTGTGTTCTGGTTATCCATTGAGTTGAACGAAAGCAGGCATACTCGTCTTGAGTACAATTTTTTAATCGCTCATCCACCAACACACAACTAATACACTCGCGGACTTGTTGTATTGTCATGAACAAAGTATTTTTTTTT
>JAITBS010000315.1 GCA_031283515.1 Planctomycetaceae bacterium | reverse complement strand
ATGCCTTACTTGGTTGTTTTTGGAACACTTTTTCTCAGGACATGACCGACCACGAACTAACTTCAAAAAAAAATGTACTCGGCTATTCCTTGCTTAAACCCAAACAATAGCAATTTCAGGTAATGTTATTGACGCATGATGCCTATCAACTATCCAATGCTCTTTCAGGACGAAGAGGAAAAGAAAAAAATAAGTAATATATCAGTGGAATTTCTGTTTTTCGATTTTCACCCCGACAGGGGTGTGATTTTCATAACCGCAGGTCATCGACCTGCGGACTCGTACAACTAAAAAATCTCTGTCTGAAAGACAGAATTTTAAAAATCGAAGCTATGATTCGGATCGTTTCGTTTCGTCTTTCAGACGATGTTGAGGCGAGATGTTTACCGTAGGCCGCGCTTCGCTTGACCTACGGTTATGAAAATACCACCCCTTCGAGGTGAAGAATCAAAAATAATAATTCCACTGATATATTACAATATTACCTTTTATTTTAATGAGGTAATTAGAGAGGAATCCTTAATTGCTTTTTTGAGTACGGCAACAATTGAGTGCGGCAACAAATTCCGGTGTTGTCCCGCAGCAACCGCCAATAAAATTGGCTCCGGCTTCAACAAGTTTCATTGCCGATTCGGCAAATTTTTCCGGCGTTTGGCGGTAAACTGTTGTGCCATCAACTATTTCCGGTAATCCGGCGTTCGCCTTCATCCAAATCGGTAAGTCGGTAACCGCCCGCATTCGACGGCAAATCGGAATAAAACCGTCAATTCCCTGTCCACAGTTTGAACCAATAATATCCGCTCCAGCAATAGTTAATTGTTCAACAGCTTGTTCTGGAGTTGTTCCCATCATTGTCCGGTCTTTATTTTTGCCGGAGTCGAACACCATACATGCCGCCACAGGTAATCCAGTCGTTTTAGCAGCCTTCACCGCAAGAACCGCTTCCGCCGGATCACTCATCGTTTCAACAACAATTCCATCAGGTTGTTCAAGTGCAATTGCTTGGGCTTGTTCAAGAAACGCCGCATACAAATCATCTGCAGTTACATTGCCCATCATCAACACCACTCCACTTGGTCCAATAGATGCAAAAACTTTGACATCAGCTTTTTTTCTCGCAGCATCAAGAGAAATTCGAACTCCCGCCCGATTGATTTCTTCAACTTTGTTTTCATAACCATGTCGGGCTAATGGAAAACGGGTTGACCCGAAAGTGTTTGTCAAAATAACATCACTTCCCGCATTCACATAACACTCCGCAACTTCCCGAACTTTTTCCGGTTGGGAAAGATTCCAAAGATCAGGATGAGCACCGGTTTCTAAACCGCGAAGTTGAAGTTGCGTGCCCCAACCACCGTCAAGAAGCAAAACTCCAGATTGGAACCAATCAGAAAGTGATATACTCATAAAAACATTTTTCCTTTCAAAAAATAATAAACATTAAAATCAATAACAGTAGAAATTTTGTAACTACTCAGTGTCATTATCGGCTTTACAATTAAAATAAAAAACGAAAATTTGTTTTACTATTCATCGCAAACAACACGGAAACCAACATTGAACACGGGTTGCCATGCTTCGTAGGGACGGCGTAAACCGCTTCGCGACCACTTCGGACGATCACGCCACGAACCGCCTCGAACTACTTTACGTGAATCAGTTACAGAATAATCCGATGCCGTCCATTCCGCCACACTGCCATGCATATCATGTAATCCCCAAGGATTCGCTTGGTATGCTCCAACTGCCTGCTGAATCATATTACCGTCGTCAATTCCTTCCGCTCTTGGAATAAACGCTTCAACATCCGGCGGATTATTAATTGGTTGCGGATTCACGCCGCGCACCACGAATTTTTTCGTCTGCATATCGGCAAGATTTTCCAACTTACTGAAATCCGCCGTCAAATCGCCATACCACATCGGAGTTGCAGTTCCGGCACGGCAGGACCATTCCCATTCCGTTTCAGTCGGCAACCGGAACTTTTTACCGGTCTTTTGACTCAACCAGTTACAAAATTCCACCGCCTTGTTCCAGTTAATCCGAATCACCGGTTGTTCCGGTTTATTGGCAGGATAACCAGGGTGCGTATGGTCTTTGCACCATTGGTCAATAAAACGGCTGTCATGTTTCGGATCGAATTGATTGTAAAGACGGTTGGTAACTTCAGTCGTCATCACCCAGAACGGTTTACTTATTTCCGTAACACTTCGCGGCAATTCATCGGCAAAACCGCCGTCATCGCCCTTCACAAATTTTCCGGCTGGAATCCACGCCAGTTCAAAGGAAATATCGTCGGCAATTTTAACCGTTTGATTTGGTTTCGTTTGCATTTTCTTTGCCGTTTGCGCATCGAAAGGCCAATTCGTCACAGCCGGAGCAGTATAATCCAATTCAATCTTTTTCGGTTTAACAAATTCAATATTCGCCGGTAATTCAATACCGGCATACGGATCCGCTTCGGGATTGAGATCAATATCGGCGTATAACGACCGCAATTCTGTTGCGCGAGCCGCCACTCCGGCAATTTGTTTCCGATTGAGTTTATCGGCAATTTCAATCCATGTTCCATAATACGGAACATTCAAATCAGCCCAAGCATAAAGCCGCCGCATCGAATCGGCATCAACCTCAACTCCATGATGTCCCTTTTCGAGTATTTGGAACAATTCACTGGACGAAGCATGAAATTCCAACGGTTGGAGAAGATGGTAATCACCTTCCGGTCCTGGGCGTCTGACATAAGGATGTAAAGCGTGATATGATTTGGAAAAACCACGATGCCCCAGCGATTTATCGGCAAAATTGGGACGGTTCTTTTTCTCTTCAGAACCATCATGGCAACCAACACAATATCGGTCAAGAACCGGTTGAATTTCATAGTTGAACGAAAACGGACGTTCCTGTCCAAAAAACGGTACAATCGGAGTTGGGGCTTTGCCCATCGCAACAGTTCGTTTGTTTGGCGTTACAATATTTTGCGATTCATGACAACCGGTACAGGATTGATTTTCGCCCGGCATTCCGACGAACCATGTTCGCATTAGTTGTAAAGCTCTGCCCTTTTCGTCCAACGGTTGAATTGCAAGCGGCGTGTTGGGCGGAATAATAAACGACGCACTGCCGTCTTCGTAAACGGGAACTTCACCAAGTATCCGGCGTGCATCCCAACAACTTTCCATTCCGAAATAATCATGGGAACCAATACCGCGATAACCGTAATTGTACGAAAAAACACGGAATTTTTTAACCGTTCCTTTGGGAACATCTTTTAGCCCGTCACCGAAATAGACATCGGTTACGAAAACATTTGATTCTTTTGAGGTTCGATCAACCCGATTGGGTTGAATTGGCGGTTGCGGACGTTTGATAATGGGAGTCGGTTCGTAAAGCCCGTAACCCGGTTCCTCACGGATTTTCAACATATTGTCAAACGTATCCACGAGATACAACGCCCAAGGTGAACTTTGTGTCAACTTTGCTGAAACAATAAAATAATTTTCGTCCAACGGAGCCGGAAACAAAAATTTGGGCCAGGAATCATCGACGAGTTGATCCATAATGATAGGTTCAACCTGTTTTCCGTAACCCGGAATATGTTGAATTGCGCCGTTGGCTTCTTGCCGTCCTTTGGTGATGTCAAAGACAACAAGTTCTCCAGCTCTGGCGGTTCCGTGATGTCCGGAAACAATAGTGGCAAATTGGGTTGAACTGCCCGGAATTGGTCGGGCGTAAAACATACTGTTGGGCCAAAACGAATTGCTGCCGTAAAATTCGACTTGATTTGTTCCATCTGGATTCATGTGAAACAGGAGCCGCGTAAAATAATGAGGCGTATCAATATATTCCCAACGAAGATACAAAATCCGACCATTGGGCAACAGTACCGGACACCAATCTTGATCTTGTTCAAACGTTAATTGCCGGATTGTTTTACCATCGTTTTCGAGACGATAAATATTTCCGACTTGAGAACTGCCGTCAATACACGGAACACCCATCATATTAGCGGTGGAGATGAAGATTGTTGAACCGTCGGGAACATAACATCCTTCGACATTATCGACATCTGCTCCGATGGACGGAGTAATCTGCCGTAGTTTTGGCTGTTCCGAAGAAGCATTGGAATCATCAAGATTCAGTTCAAAAATTTGCCATGTCTTATCTTCGGCAAGAGCGGTAACAAGAATTTTGTCGGCGTTCCAATGTAAACTGATGTCACCGACAAACGAACCGTTGGGATTTTCGATAATTGTTTTGGCTTCAGCCTGTGGTTTTTGCGGATCGACAACAGCTAAAGCGTTTTCGTAACTATGTTTTCCGCGAGCGGCATTGGAAATCCAGTTGGCGGTTAAACCGGGGTTTTTAGCGCGGCGAAACAAGAGTTTATCGAATTTCATCAACGGATTGGCAAGCAATGCTGTTTTCCGAAATTCGCTAAATTCTTGAAGCAAAGAGATTGTTTTTTCGCGTTCTTGCGGAGATTTTTCCGTAACTTTTTTCAGAGCATTGGACAATTCGGCGGCATATTTTTCGTACAATTTTATAAAATGTTTACCGTCATATTGGTCGGGAAATTTTTTGGAGAGATCATCAATTGCTCGTTTAATTGATTCGGGATTTTCTGCTGCGAGTAAAACATCTTCACCGACAGTGTCTAGTAATATTTTTCGAAAACGTTCCTGTTCCCGTGCATCAAGCCAATTCCGGCGTTCTTGTTCGGAGGCAAACAAGGACGGATCTTCTGGATCGGCGAGAAGTTGCAATTCGAGAAACGATGCCCAGCTATTGGCTTTGTTCTCATTTTTGGCGGGGTCACCTGCTTTAGAGGGATAAGTTCGCCAGATTTTAAATTCGATCCAATCGTATTTTTTATCACCGGTCACTGATTTACCGGAAGTGTCGGCAAATCGGCTTAAAAAACCGCCGGTATTGGTGCCGAGAATTTTATTGCCGGAGGTATAAGTTGGTTCTTTTGGAAAGTTTGGTAATTTTCCGGGGTTGACTTCGTTGTTTGCCAAACGGATTTCGAAATCCTGATTGGAACGGCTGTCGATGTTACCGGAATAAAGTAAAATTTCCTTAATGGATTGTGGTTTACCGAGATAATAAACGAGAGTGGAAGGATTGCCGTCGATATTGACGCGTCCTTCACCGCCGTAAATTCCGATTTCACCATCGGTTAAAAACTTAGCGTTACCGACACCGTTTGCTTTTTCCAGCCGTGCGTTGGGAAAGGTTAAGAGGTTGAGGTCACGGTTGGCTCGGACGATATTCCGTAAATCGCCAAATGTATTTTCGTACCATGCCTGATGGGTCAATGTAACCTGAGCGCTGACTGTTCCGGCAAAAAACAATACAATAAAAAAGAATAATTTGTACATCATTGAATTTGGGGTTGGGATTCTTCAATTGAGCCGAACATCAAGACGAATTTGATGTGAACCGGATTAAAAGACAGGATTTTAAGTTTACTCTTTTTATTAGGGAAACGCAATAGGACAATATTCAAAAAAATCGCTTGTGTTTCATGTATGATAACACAAGCGAAACAATCGAGACTACGTACAAAAATAAACTGTTTATGGCATTGGTCCGCAGATTACGCAGATTTTCGCAGATTGCACAGATTACACAGATTAATGCAGATTAACGCAGAAAATTATCTGCGAAAATCAGTGTAATCTGCGGACTAAATTAACTCACTACTACCTATCAGTCTGTAAACGTTAGGGTTTATTTTCAAAATTCAAGTCTTCGTAATATTTCAGTGGAATTATTATTTTTCGATTTTCACTCCAGTGGAACACCAAAGGTAGTCAACGTTTCGCCGAAACGTTTTAAACAATACGGCGATAGCCGACTTGCCCCTGTTGACGGACGGAAATGAAGGACTCACTGCGCACAACACATGGTTACAAATATCTCTTTTTGTCAATTCGATCTTTCTCAATAACTTTGTTGCTCACTTGACAAATCCATGTTAATTTTTTATAGTGTCCATTATATTGTGTCCCGCATCCACAAAAAGG
>JAITBS010000287.1 GCA_031283515.1 Planctomycetaceae bacterium | reverse complement strand
AAAGCGACTGATCTATGACAAAGGATTGTCACATGAACAAGTGTAACGTAGTATCCAGATTTAATCAATACACGACTAATCTTGCAACATGTTTATCGAAAAGTTGTACAAATTATTTTATACTTTTGGCATTCATTATTTTAATGTAGTAACGATTTATATTAAACAATTCCCATCGTGTGAGCGAATTCCAATGGTGGTAGGCGACATTTCGCCGAAAGGTTTTCACCTACGGTCGCAACGGTTGTTTTTTTATTTGTGTTCTGCGTGATTGTTTTTTCATTTCCGTCCGTCAACAGGGACAAGCCGGCGAGTACGCCGACCAACGGTGGGTGAAAACCCTTCGGCGAAACGTTGCCTACCTTTGGAGTCCATTAGTAAACAAATTGACGAACATTCTACTGATAGATTACAAAATTATTTTTTAGAGGTTCCCTAAGGTAAAATCACCACCAGCAACACCAACGATTCGGCTGAGTTGGGATTACGGCTTTTCGTTTTAACTCAATTTGTGGCGGAGCATATCGTTCTGTTTCTATGGCAATGACTCGTGATTCTAATTGAGCCAGAACGGTGTTTACGCGGCGAAGTTGATCTTGCTGGAACTGAGTATCAACTGCCTTAGCCGTTTGATCACCAATAATCGCAAGTTGTTCCTGTTGTTCCTGATCTTTCTGCCGAAGATGATCAACAAGAAGTGTTTGTGATCGGACGGCTATTTGAGTTTCAATCAATTTCGTTCCTAAATTCCGAACATATTCTGCTTGGAGTTGTTTCTTTATTTCTTCTGTCTTTTGTTTTTCCTCTTCAATTTTTTCCTCTACTTCTTTGATCTGTTCTTGTAAAGCAAGTATTTTGGAATCATCATTTTGCAGCATTTTTTTGAGCGTTTCTATTTGATTTTGTAGATCAATTATTTTTTGTTGTAACATTATCATCATCGGATCATTTTCGACCGCCTTCCGAATAACCATCTCTGGAATTTCCAATTCGGACGGATTATCAACGACTTCAAGAAGAGTTTTAAGTTCGGAGCGAAGAGTTTCGAGTTTCGATTCATTGAGATAAAGTTCTTGCAAGAGAGACTCGCTCCGAGTAAAATTTGAAACACCGGATTTTTCGTTCTGTTTTGCTTTCTTTTCTATCTTGCTTTGGATTTCAGCCTGTAACATTCGTGCCATTGTTTTTTGACGGTTCAATTCAAGATTCAATTGTGTAAGAAGTTTAAGATTCCAGTCTTGTGATTGCGAGGAATAATAGTCAAAAAAAGCAATGATAACACTGTTGACAATTTTTTCCGCATCTTCGGGAACAGGGAGAGTGATTGAAACAGTTATTATTTCGGAGTTATTTTTCCGTTGCAGTTTCAATTTTCGGGCGAGCCATCCGGTTTTATCTTTTTGAGTCTTAATAATTGGAAGTTGGGCGACACTAGGGTCTTCCAATACTTTTTCCAAAATGATTGGACTTTTGATTAGTGCAAAATACGTATTGACCAAATCATCGTAGTCATTTCGAGGTTTTTCTTCAAAAACAAAATACGGTTTGGACGACATAATTTGCAAATAAGCGGTTGCCGTGTAGGTTGGCTGCAACGCAAAAAACAAAAACACCAAAACAACCAACAACACAACCAATCCCAAAACAATCCGTAACTTACAACAGGTTCGTGTTTTAATTGGTTTTGTTCCTTCACATAATGTTTCACGCGGTTCTTCAATTGGTAACATGGTAAAGTAGAAAGTTAGAGATGAAATGTTGTACAAAAACAGACACACCTTGTTTTCACTTCACTCATTATATAAACAAATTAAAACGGATCAATATGAGCATTCCTGTTTCGGGTAATTTATTTGTATCTATTCAGTAGTGATTTTATTTTATGGTAGGCGACCTTTCGCCGAAAGGCGAAATGAAACAATCCGAATTGTACAATCTGTGATGATTAAAATTCTGTCTTTCAGACAGAGGTTTGTTATTGGTACGAGTCCGCAGGCCGATGACCTGCGGTTATGAAAATTACACCCCTTCGAGGTGAAAAGCGAAAAACAAAAATTCCACTTCGGGGTGAAAAACGAAAAACAAAAATTACTCAGAATATTTACACTTCTCTTTGTCCTAAATTGTTTTTTTAAGAGATTGTGAAAACAATATTTTTTGCCCTGAAAGTGCATTATGGAGTTGATAGTGCTGCAAGCAGAGATAATCCATAAGGGTAATAACTCCGCTTGCAAACTCTCCATTATCAACGATCCACTCCCAACTCAATCCGGGAACGCCACAGTAACACCATCATCGACGGTTGCTAGGGGAGCGAGCAATTTACTGGGATGAGCGGTATTGGCAATGGATTTGACGGCTCCGTCACCAAACACGAAATTACAAACTCCCGGATGCCAACTTCCAAATTGGGCTTGTCCCAGAGAAGGAGTTTCTGTTCGGGCAAGTTCTTTTGCCGAACGTAATGGACGATCTCCGCTAGTGTAACGAAAAAATACACGAGTAGCAGCAGTGCGATGTTCACCGACAGTCAAATAGGTACAATCACCGGCGACATAATAATCCAATCCCTCATTATTACAAATTCCAAGATTATCAGGGTGAACGTATTTCTCACCAACAAGAATTTGATTACTTGTTCCATCAATAATTCGCGCAAATGAGTCACGAACCTGATAACGTTTACAGGTATCCGTACCAACCGTGCTATCCAAGTTGGTTGCGACACGAAATGGTCCATGTTGAGCATCCGGTCCCGCATCGACACCAGCCGCAGCAGGCAAAGTTACATTGGCTTGTTGCGGATTGGTATTCCAAAACCAGTACTCATATTCTGGTGCTGAAAATACCATTGCATAATCTCCTTGTGGACCAAGAAAATTACCTTCATTTGTCTTCGAACTTGGCCACGCTGCCGGAATAGGAGTTGTCAGTGATCCGCTACTTCGCCGAGTTGGACATCGGTATGTTGTAACGGAGCCAAACGCTTTTGTCCATTCAGGGTTGGCGGCATCGAATGCTTTCCATGCCCATGGAGATATAGTTAAGGGGCGTGAAGCAGGGGAGATGGTAATTGGATTGGCTAAGGCTTCGTACAACGTAGTTTGTTCGATAAACGGGTAAATCAATCCGAACATCGAAACTCCGTCGAAATGATCGGTATTGTTACAATTTCCTCCCGAATTTCGCCAAGCGGTACCACTGGCATTTCCAACGGTTGATGGTGGTAAACCGCCGATAGTGTCGTGGAAATTGTGAACACCAATTCCGATTTGTTTGAGATGGTTCACGCACTGCATTCGTCTTGCTGCTTCTCTTGCTGCCTGAACAGCCGGTAACAGTAACGCAATTAACACGCCGATAATCGCAATCACCACAAGTAATTCGACTAACGTAAATCCGCGAAAAAATCGGATTTTCATGATTTTCTCCTTTAAAAAAGAGGTATTGAAATTGAAACAGATTACATAACACATAATCTGTTTTTATCGTAAAGTGGAAAAAAAACGCAACGCCGAGAAACGGCAACAGAATATCGCTCTTAGACAGGAGCGACACGATTACAAAAACAGGTTCATTCCCACCGATCAAAGTGGTGCATTACAGTTTTAAAATGTAACGCTGAATTATACCTAAGCATAGGACGTGACGCTCCCTTGACGGGAGACACGTAACTTTCCTATGCAAGTAACTTTCTACACGGAAAATCCGTTGATCTTGTAGAAAATTACAATTCGCCTAAGCGATTTTGTAATAGTTGACGTACTCGATTTTTTAACACCCGAATAAAAATTCGGGCAACTTATTTTTCAAAACGTAATTTGATCTCCAAATATTGAAAATTAAAAAAAATTAAATCATTATGTTGAGATAATACACAAAACAAAAAATATGTCAAGCCCCCTGAAATTTTTTTCCCTGATGGAAATTACAAAAGGTAACTGTCTATTTTATTTTTTTGAGAATACGAACTCTACGAAAAAAATAAAACAAACAAAAAGATTTTGAAACAAAATTTTTGTTATGTTTTGTTATTTTGTCTGTTTCGTAATTCTCAAAAAAATAATTATCGAACATCTGCGTAATCTGCGGACTAAATAATTATCGAACATCTGCGTAATTTGTGGACTAAATATTATCGAACATCTGCGTAATCTGCGGACTAAATAATCAGCGAACATCTGCGTAATCTGCGGACTAAAAAGAGTTGTTACCTCTTTCCGTGTGAACTGTATAAAAATTCGATACAATTTATGTTGCGTTGTAAACCGCGATGATATTTTCCGGCGGAACATCCGGTTGAAAAAGATGAGCCGGTGCCAGAATATAACCGCCGCCATTGCCTAAAATGTCACAATATTTTTTTACTTCGGTTCGGACTTCTTCGGTTGTTCCTTGCGGAAGGAGATGTTGCATATCAATTCCGCCATGAAAACAAAGCCGATTGCCAAATTCCGTTTTGAGTTTTTCCGGTTCCATACCGGAAACAGGTTGAAGCGGATCGAGAATGTCAATACCGCATTCGATCAAACCGGAAATAAACGGCTGAATATTACCGCAACTATGATACAAAACCTTCGCCCCAAGCGAATGAATATGATCACACATCTCCCGAATATACGGCGCAACAAAATTCTGAAACATCTTCTTTGAAATCAACGGTCCTTTTTGACTTCCCAAATCACTGATTAAAAGGAATAAATCAATTCGTCCTCCAGTTGCTTCCATTGCGCGGGAATAATCTTCCTTGTAGAAATCAGTAAATTTTCGCGACAGAAAATGAGACCACTCCGGACGTTCATACATGTCCACAAACATATTCTGCAAACTACGCACCAACGAAGGACGTTGCCAAATATCGGCAAAACCGTACAATAACGCCCGATCATTCCAACGTTGGCATTGCTCACTGAGTCCCGAATAATCAAAATCGTTTGGACTAGCCCAATCAAAATGGACAATCTCCTCAAAATCCTTTACTTCAGCTAAGGCTCCGGCAACATCTTCACGCATAAGTCCCCAACCGGTTTCTCGATACAGATATTGTTCCCCCCAAAAGTTACGAAATAATCCGTTTTCAAGTTTTTTTTCAGGAGGAGTTCCAGGTTCCAGGATGCGAATGTCAATATCAAGATCGTCCAAGACACGGTTCCGATCCCGATGTCCCACATATTCAAAAAAACGGTTCCATGTCGGTGATTCTGCCCAAAAGTTACGTGGAATCCGATCCGGTTGTTCGTGGTGTAACGCCGTTAAAACTCGTTCGCGTGAATTCATTGTTTGAGAATTGGTCTAAGAATGATAAAAAAATGTTTCAATTACCCGATGGTTGTCATAATTTTACTCTTACAATTTTGCTCATTTTAACACAGTTTTTATTGTTCCCAACAGAGTAAGATTTTATGATACCCAAATAATACTACAAAATCACTATTCGTTGCAATAGCCAAGTTCCGTTCCTTTTCATTTTTTATGGAAACGATGACTGTTAGGAAATTATTGGGCAAAAACGAAAGAAACAGACAAATATGTTGTTGTGTTGTTGACAAGATACAATTTTGTTGTAAGATAACTTGTCCATAACAAATTTGCAACCAATACAATTTTTTCTGACAATTCTGTTATCATTTTTACAATTGTTCTTATTACAATGGATCAAACATATCTTAATTCACGTCGGGCGATGGAGTTGGAAACGATTCTCAATCTAAGCCGTTTGCTTAGTTCCGAACTCGATCAGCAGGTCGTTTTATCGACAACACTTGACCTGTTACACGACGAACTCGGTTTAACACGCGGTATTATCCTGTTGGTAACTCCTGATAAAGAGGGATTAATTCTCGAAGTCGCACAAGATACCACGCCTTTTGAACAGGGAAAACTAACATATCGTCGTGGAGAAGGAATTGTGGGACATGTTGTGGAAACCGGATTGCCGGTCGCAATTCCCAAAGTTTCCGAAGAACCCAATTTTTTAGACCGGATTTATAATCGAAAACAAAAAATTAACGGTGAAGTCAGTTTTATTTGTGTACCGATTGTTTGTGAAAATGAAGTGCTTGGAACATTTTCTGTTGATCGGGTTTATGAATCTGATCCGTTGTCTCTTGATCATGATCTTCAAATTCTCAAAATTATTGCCAGTATGATTGCTTATGATGTGAAGGTACGGCGTCAGGCGGCAGAAATACAACATTCGCTCGAACAAGAAAACCTGCGACTCAAAAATCAATTGCAGGAACGTTTTCGTCCAGAAAACATTATTGGTAACTCCAACGCCATGCGGGAAGTTTATCAGGCGATTTATCAGGTGGCGCCGAGTGATGCCACTGTATTGATTCGTGGTGAGTCGGGAACAGGCAAAGAACTTGTCGCTCACGCAATTCATGTTGCCAGTCCGCGAGCCAAAGGACCTTTTATCAAAGTGAACTGTGCGGCTCTGAACGAAAATTTACTCGAAAGCGAACTTTTCGGTCACGAAAAAGGGTCCTTTACCGGAGCGGTAGCGCAACGAAAAGGGCGTATCGAAGAAGCGGAAGGTGGAACATTATTTCTTGATGAAATCGGTGATTTCTCACTTATTATTCAAGTAAAACTTTTGCGGGTTCTCCAAGAGCGTACTTACGAACGGGTTGGGAGCAATATCTCACGAAAAGCGAATATCCGATTATTGTGTGCAACGAATCACAATCTTGAAGAGGCAATGACTGACGGAAGTTTTCGGGATGATTTGTACTATCGAATTAATGTTTTTCCAATTATGTTACCGCCGCTTCGTGATCGTCGGGGCGATATAATGCTTCTTGCCAACCATTTTATCGAAACAAATTCGAAACGTTTAAATAAATCAATTAAAAGAATTAGTGCTTCTGCTATTGATCTTTTGACAGGTTATCGGTGGCCCGGCAATGTTCGGGAATTGGAAAACACGATTGAGCGTGCTATTTTACTAAGTCAGGACAATGTGATCCACGGGCATCACCTGCCGCCAACCTTACAAACCAGCCGTGTAACAAATACAACCGGAACCGGAACTCTTGAAGAGCGGGTTGCCGTATTTGAACAAGATATTATCATGGATGCTCTAAAACGCAGTCGAGGCAATATGGCGGCAGCGGCGATTGATCTGGGAACGACATCAAGAATTTTACGTTACAAAGTCCGGCAATATCATATCGAACCAAAACAATTCGCACGATAAATGCATCTGCTTTTTTCAATAGGCAACCGTTCACGGTTTTTTAAATTCGGAATGTATTTTTGGTGTAACAGTTCGTATATTAATTTTTATATTGGTCTTGTTTTTTTTCTTTTTTATAGTTACAATTCGTGTATGGACTTGAAAATTGAAAACAAACAATTATTGGAAATTATTTGCGAACTTTTTTATTTGGTCAAACAACTCAATTCAGATGTTGAGAAATACAATGCCAAAATAGAAAAGCTCACGGCTGAAAAGACTTTGGTTGATGTTTTCAACGATTCATCAACGAGACGAGCTTTCATATCGTTCTTGGATTCGTCGAATGCATAAACACAAACGTGCAATTCTTGGAACATCGCAACGAAAAATACCCGACAACAAAGACGCCATAAATCTTGCCAAACGATTGAGAGATTGGAGCGAGGAGTATTTTTTGTTTATTCGTGCTGGTTTATCTCCGACCAACAATCTTGCGGAACAAACGATTCGTCAAGTCGTATTGGATCGAAGAATAACACAAGGAACGAGAAGTGAAAAAGGCAATTTTTGGCACGAACGATTTTGGAGTGTAATAACAACTTGTAAACAACAAAAGAAAAATGTCATGACATTCTTGCAAAGTTGTGTTGCCTCATTTCTCAAGGGACTACCTCCGCCCAATATCTTACAAAAGTAAAAAAATATCAAAACATAAAATGACCACGATAAAGGTACGTAAAAAAATAAAAATTACCGTGAACGGTTACCAAAACGTTATGATCCTGTTCAGACCGTTAATTCCGAATTGTACACTTATGATAATTTAGGTCAAATAAAAAACCTGAATCGCAGTATCTTGAATAATGACCATACATCAGTAACAACCGTCAATCACAACGAATCGTGGAATTTCGACAAGACCGGTAACTGGTCTCAATACACGAAAAACTGTAACACCGAAAATCGTACTCATAACGCTGCCAATGAATTACAAGGAATCGCTACCCACGATGCTAGCGGTAATATGGTTCTCATGCCTGGACTTAAAGGAAAATACGACGCATGGAATCGACTTGTCGAAGTTCGAGATACAAACGATAATTTAATTGCTCAATATGAATACAACGGCTTAAATCAACGTATTAAAAAGACAGTAGGTACAACCGTAACAAAATCATTCTTCAATGAAAAATGGCAGGAAGTT
>JAITBS010000255.1 GCA_031283515.1 Planctomycetaceae bacterium | reverse complement strand
GAACCGCTGCCGAATCTCGAAACGAAATTTATTTGCGCGAATACGCTTATCGGGTTACAGAACGGCGGACAACTGTATTTACAATCTCGGCAAGTAAAAGCAACTCTCAATTTGTTGGCGGATACTCGTCGTCAACATTTTACGGCAAGTACTATAGACGAGAAAGAACGGTTACGTAAATACGACGAAACAATACGTAATGATCTCATTCAATTGTTAGGTGCAGACGGAGAGTTATCTGATCACAACACGCATTTATTGGCGGAATGGAATCCTTACGATCAAAATTCGATTGCAGAATTTTTTGATCCGCAATGGATGTTTGGTATTGAAAAATTCGATGTTGTCATTGGCAACCCGCCATATAATGTGCTTGAAAATGGAATGCACGAAAAAACGGAATACGAAAAACAATATTCGTATTTGAAAAGCGGGCGGATGAATATTTATCAATGTTTTTTCGGCAAAGGAACGGAATTAATAAAAAACAATGGGATATTATTGTTTATTCATCCAAAAACGTTACTCGGTGATGCGTATCTTTCGGCAACAAGAAAATTTTTGTTAAAAGAATATCCGTCTTTTACAATTATCAATATCGCTAATCGCAAAAATATATTTAATTCTGTTATTCAATCTGTTGTTATTTCGTTATGGAATAAGGGGAATGAAACAATAAATTGTCGGATAGGCGAAGTAATTCAAAAAGACGATTTGAAAAAAATGTCGTATCTGATCAAACCGAAAACAGATATCATCACCAAGTACGGAACACTGCTTATCAGCCGTGATATAGAAACATATAATATTGACAAGAAAATTCACAAGGTTAAAAGTATGTCATTGAATTTTGTAACAGGAAATATGGAATGGAACAAAATTAAAAAATATCTTTCCGATAAACCGTCAAAGGATGCCAAGCAGTTTATTTACGGAGAAAATGTTCAGCGATATTATGTTGCGCCGCCGAATAAAAGAGCCGCAACAGCGTTTATTAACGGTATTGTAAAAATTCAAACGCTTCAAAAATTAGCAATATTAGCACAACGGACAACAGCAGTCGAACAGACATTCCGTATTATTGCAACGCTTGTAAATCCGAATGATTTTACGTATCCGCTTGTTGTGGAAAATCACACGAATGTTTTTATTTATGAGAACAGAAAAACGGCATTGTATATTTTAGGAATACTCAATTCAAGATTGATGGATTTTTATTTTCGGCAACACAACAGTAATACGCAAGTTTCGTCGCGTGAATTAAACCATTTACCGGTTATTGACGTATCGCCGAAGGAACAACAACCCATCATCACGCTTGTCGATAAAATTCTTTCCGCCAAAAAGAAAAATCCCGCAACCGACACATCAACACTGGAACAACAAATTGATTCATTGGTTTACAAACTTTATGATATTACGCCGAAAGAACAAGTAATTATTGAAAAGAGTATTTAATCGGTTGACTCAAATTTTAACCTTATGTTATCATTTCGGAATAAATGCAACGTTATCCGATTGATTTATTATTTGTACGGAAAACATAATTACAATGAAACTTTACGCATTCACAACGCCGGATATTCCGAAACATGACGGCTATCTCAAAATCGGCGAAACAAAAGACGATATTGACAAACGAGTACATAAGGAATGTTCGGAAGTTGACGTGAATCCCGAAATTGTTTGGTGCGGCGTTGCTGTTACGGATCGTATCGGGGTCGATAAAATGATTCACAAATATCTGCAAGAGCAAGGTTATGAAATTAAAAAATTTGATATTAGCGGACGAAATACCGAATGGGTTAAATGCAAAATTTTTGATGTTGAAAACGCTTTGAAAGCGGTTAAATTGCAATTATTACAAGACGAGATTAAGCGTCAAGAGTTGTGCAATAAATTCTATCTTGAAATTCGTAACTGGTATTACTGGACGGCAAAAACGGACGACGATCCGTATTCAGCCGCCGAATCTGAATTTACATTACGATTAATTGTTCGTCTTTTGCTTTGTTTTTTTCTACAAGAAAAGGGTCTTATTCCGAAAGAATTATTCGACGAAAATTTTGTCAAAGAAAATTTGAAAGAACACGAATCGCATTATTACGATGTGATATTACGCAATATGTTTTTTCATTGTCTAAACGTGCCGATTGCTGATCGAAAAGAGTTTGAAGGCAAATCTCTCATTAAGGATTTTCGCAACATAAAAGAACTTTTTCAGAAAATCCCGTTTTTGAACGGCGGATTATTTTACGAGTACGAAGGCGATGCTTTTCCGTTGAGTAACGAACATTTTTTTTCAGAGTTTCAGAAACGCCGGATTTCAGAATTAGACGACAACTATTCGGTTGCGGGAATAATTAAAATATTGTCTCAATATCAGTATAAGTTGACAGTGGACGATTTATTTGATCGCGAATACACGCAAGCGATTGATCCTGAATTTATCGGCAAAGTTTTTGAAAGTTTATTGACGTGTATTGATGCAGATACAAAAGAGAATCGGCGTAAAGTTACAGGAAGTTTTTATACGCCCAAAGAAGTCGTTGATTATATGGTCAATGAAGCGTTGGATTCGTATTTACAAAACAATAATGATTTATTGCAATGTAAAATTCTTGATCCTGCTTGCGGCAGCGGCGCATTTCCGTGCAATATAATGACCAATATTATGAATCGTATTGACTTTGATAAAAATTTTACGGCAACAGAACGTTATCGTAAGAAAATTGAAATTTTGCAAAAAGTGATTTATTGTGTTGACATTCAACCAATTGCCGTACAAATTACGGTGTTGCGATTATTTTTGTCGCTCATTCAAGAGATTGTTCCCGACACGAAAAAAGATAATTACGGTATTGAACCGCTGCCGAATCTCGAAACAAAATTTATTTGCGCGAATACGCTTATCGGGTTGAAAAAAGAAAAACAAAGAAAACTAGAATTACCTGCTATTAAAATAACAATAAAACAATTACTGTTGACGCGCGAACAACATTTAACGGCAAGTACATTACAAGAGAAAAAAAGATTACAAGATTTTGACGAAGCGTTGCGTAAGACATTGAGTGAAGTGATGGAAGACGCCGGCGATTTATCGCATGATACCGCTGAATTGATTATGCAATGGAATCCGTACAATCAGACAAAATCAACGCCGTTTTTCGATCCGCAATATATGTTCGGAATTACGGACGGATTCGATATTGTAATCGGAAATCCGCCGTATAGACAAATAAAGTGGTTATCAGAAAATTATTCACAACTGGGTTTTGAAACATTTTCGAAAAATTCAGATATTTATTGTTTGTTTTTTGAAAAGTGCACAAATTTAATAAAGAAAACGGGAATTGGTTCTTTTATTACCTCAAATAAATGGTTAAGAGCCGATTATGGAAAATTATTAAAAAAATATTTTATAAAAAATAAATCGGAAATAAAAATTATTGATTTCAACGGTTATCAAATATTTGAAACGGCAACTGTTGATACTGCGATTACTTTTTGGAATAAGGCGCAGGAAATCCCTTGTGTTGCAATACAACAATGTAATAATGTAGAATTATTAAAAAACACAGTTTTTGATCGCAAGCAGTATTTAACCTCCGACGATATTTGGGCTTATCGTCTTACAATTGTTGATAATATCAAAATAAAAATTGAAACTAATTGTAAAAAATTGTCTGAATGCGATGTTGAATTAAATTACGGAATTTTGACCGGTGCTAATTCTGTTTTTATTCTAAACGAAGAGCGGCGAAATTTTCTGATTAGTAAAAATAAAAAAATTAGTAAATTTATTGTTCCTATTTTACGCGGAAAAGATTTACAAAAATATGGATTCATTTTTAATCAGTATTATTTGTTAAATCTTCATAACGGAATAAAAGAAAAAGGAATACAACCAATCACATTAAATCCGCAAGAAGACAAAGAGTTATTAGAATTTCTGAACTCATTTGGAACTGATTTTAGAAACAGAGGCGAACAAGGCGTCAATTGGTATAATTTGAGAAGTTGCAATTATATTGATAAATATTCGTTACCAAAAATTCTTTATGCTGATATTAGTAAAGATTCCGGAAAATTTATTTTTGACGACAACGGATATTATACAAACGATACTGTTTTTATGATATATCACGCGGATAAAAAGTATCTTAAATATTTAACGGGAATATTAAATTCAAAAGCCGCTAATTTTTTTTACTTAAATTATTATTGCGGCGGCGTACTTGGTAAATACGGATTACGTTTTAAGAAAGAATTTTTATCACAATTACCCATTCCTGATATTTTACTAACAGAACAACAACCCATCATCACGCTTGTCGATAAAATTCTTTCCGCCAAAAAGAAAAATCCCGCCGCCGACACATCAACGCTTGAACAACAAATTGATTCGTTAATTTACGGACTTTACGGCATTACGCCGAAAGAACAAGCAATTATTGAAAAAAGTATTTAATCGGTTGACTCAAATTTTAACCTTATGTTATCATTTCGGAATAAAGGCAACGTTATCCGATTGACTTATTATTTGTACAGAAAATATAATTACAATGAAACTTTACGCATTCACAACGCCGGATATTCCGAAACATGACGGCTATCTCAAAATCGGCGAAACTCATGGAGATATTGATAAACGTATTAAACAAGAGAGTCATGAACTCAATGTGAAATGTATTCGCGTTTGGGACGATGCGATTGTTACGGAACGTACTCGCATTGATAAAATGATTCACCGTTATTTGACAGAACATGGTTTTCCGATTCAACAATTCGATGAGACCGGACAAAATACCGAATGGATTAAATGCACCGTTGCCGATGTCGAAAAAGCGTTCAACGTTATAAAAACACAAGTCTATAACGAAGAGTTACAACGTGAAGAGGTTGGACAACAATTTTATCTTGAAATTCGTAACTGGTTTTATTGGACGGCAAAAACCGGAAATGATCCCTACTCCATCGCCGAACCTGAATATACGTTGCGTTTAATTATTCGGCTCATGCTCTGTTTTTTCTTGCAAGAAAAAGGACTCGTTCCCAAAGAATTATTCGATGAACACTGGCTCAATGAGCGTCTCAAAGAAAACGAAGGATACCGATTTTATAACGCTATTTTACGTAATATTTTTTTTCATTGTCTTAATACGCCCATTAAGGAACGGCAACTATTTGAACACGTTTCTCTCATTAAAAATATCAGTAAAGTTAAAGAACAGTTTCAAAAAATACCGTTTCTTAACGGCGGATTGTTTAATGAAATGACCGGCGATGATTTCGCGGTAGATAACTACCACTTCTTCGCTGATAAACATATCGAATATATTCAAGAACTTGACGGCAATTATGAGGTTGAAGGAATTGTTCGGTTGTTGTCAAAGTATAAATATAAATTGTCATTGGATGATTTAATCGATCACACGGAATACGCAAACATTATCGATCCTGAATTTATCGGTAAAGTTTTTGAA
>JAITBS010000179.1 GCA_031283515.1 Planctomycetaceae bacterium | reverse complement strand
TTTCAATACCTCTTTTTTAAAGGAGAAAATTATGAAAATCCGACGTTTTTGCGGATTTACATTAGTAGAATTGTTGGTGGTGATTGCAATTATCGGTGTGTTAATTGCATTACTGTTACCGGCAGTTCAGGCAGCTCGTGAGGCTGCAAGACGAATGCAGTGTACCAATAAAATGAAACAACTTGGTATTGCTGTTCACAATTACCATGATACTCACAGTATCATCACGCCGTCAGGATTTCGAGCCGTTTTAAGTGGTTCTGATGAAGGTGGTTGTAACACTCTTTTGGCTCACCGTTCCATTTGGGGAGTTTCGTTGTTGCCGTTTTTGGAACAAAATCAGGCGTACAGTTTGTACGATGCAAGGTATCCGCTTTCGGACATCGCAAGTTCACAAAATCGAAACTTAGCAATGCTCCGAATGAGTATTTACGAATGTCCCACAGATACAGGAGCAGGAACGGAACAACTTTGTTTTACGGAAGACGCTAACACCGATTATCCCGATTTCAATCAGTTCACCACTTCATACCGTGCAGTCGGCGGTGCTAACTGGGATGATCCAACGTATGGTCCTTGCTGTTGGTGGGATTTCAACGGCTGGAATTCAGCAACTCAATATCGAGGTGCATTGCACGTCCATTCATCGTACCGAAATACCGCAACCGATCCTAGAGAAGGAATGAAAATGATTGAAAGTTTTGCAAGTGTTACCGATGGACTTTCAAATGTTGCTTTCTTCGTAGAACGCCATGCGGTGAAAAATGGTCGCCCCGGTCAACCCATTGATTTGCGGCGAAACACTTTTTGGGCCAATGTTCCCCGTAACCAGATGTACAACATGGTTTCCCGATCTGCGACCTTTTTAGGACCAGAATTCGAAACCTGTTGGAATACTATGAATGTTACAGCTCCTTCGGCATCAAGCACTTGTGTTGCGCATAATGCGTCCCGATCCGCAGGAACCTATCATCCTAACGGAATGAATGTTACGCTAGGCGACGGTTCTGTTCGATTCATAACCTTCACCATTGATGTCGGCGGCGGTGTGGTCGGCGGTGTTGCTAATATCGGTGTTTGGGGAAGGCTTTGTGCTATTCAGGATGGGCAAACGGTTGCCCTTCCATAAAACAAACCACATTTTGTTACGGTGAACTATGTTACACAAACTGACATTTTTTTTATTTTTGGTACTTTTTCTCGTTTTGGCTGGTTGTAGTCCCAAAACGGCTATGGTTACCGGAACCGTTACATTAAACGGTAAAGGATTACAGGATATTTCGGTATTGCTCCAACCTGTGTCCGGCAGTGATCCGGTAACCGAAGCCGCTTCAGGTATGACCAATCAGCAAGGGCAATTTTCCTTGAGATTGCTCTTTAGTAAAAAACGCGGTGTTTTACCCGGTGAATATCTGGTGTATATTAATTGGGTTGATCCCAATCCAAAACCGGAAAATGAACCGCAAAATCCCTGTCCGTATAGTATTCCTGTAACGGTTACAAACGGCAGTATCCGGCAACGTATCGAGACCGGTCATTCACAAAAACTCGATTTTGAACTTTCCCATTTTTAAGTTTTAACTTTAACCCACTTTTAAACAATGAAAAAAACTGTACAAATTTTATTGACCGTATTATTGTTTTCGTTACCGCTTTATGCCGCAGAACAAGGTGTTTGGCTGGAAGCGGAAGGATTCAAAAATTTAGGCGGCTGGGTCATTGATCAGCAAGCGTTAGACCAAATGGGCTCCGCTTACATTATGGCTCACGGGATGGGAATTCCTGTTGAAGACGCTCAAACTATTTGCGAAATTCCCGAAAAAAACACATGGATCGTCTGGGTTCGAACCCGTGACTGGACTGCACCCTGGAAACGTGGAACTCCGGCAGGACGGTTTCAGGTTGTTGTCAATGGTCAGGCATTGAGTGAAGTTCTTGGAACCAACGGAGCCGATTGGGCGTGGCAAAAGGCTGGAACAGTTGCTTTGGAAAAAGGGAAAACAACTATTGCCCTACACGACTTAACCGGTTTTAATGGTCGTTGCGATGCCGTTTATCTGACAACCGATGCTAATTTCGTACCGGAAAACGATAAAACGTTATTAGCAGAATTCCGCCGTAATAAAATGGGATTGAAACGAGTCATTGATCCTGTCGAATATGATCTTGCGATTGCCGGAGGCGGTATGGCAGGAACTTGTGCGGCACTTACGGCGATTCGATTGGGATTAAAAGTCGTTTTGATTCAAGATCGTTCCGTTCTCGGCGGTTGTAACAGTTCTGAAATTCGTGTCAGTTTGGGCGGCTTCGCACAAACCGCACCTTATTACAATGTAGGAAAAACCGTTACGGCAATCGGACCCATTATGGGAAGCGGCGGAACTTATTCCGCAGAATATTATGAAGATAAACGTAAATCAATGGTCTTTCAACTCAGTTCGGGAAATCGATATAAATTAGCACTGAATGAACGTGTTTTTGCCATCGAAACCGATCCGAATGACCCGAAAAGGATTACAGCATACATCGGACGTAACGCCCGAACCGGTGTCGAAACTTGTTATCGTGCCAAATATTTTGCGGACTGTACCGGCGATGCCGTTATTGCCCGAATGTTAGGGGCTGAAGTTATGTATGGGCGTGAAAGCCGGTCACAGTATAATGAATCCCTTGCACCGGAAAAAGCAGATCGTCAGGTTATGGGAATGTCTGTCCTTTGGTATGCCAAAAAATCGGAACAACCAACAAGTTTTCCCGATATTGATTGGGGTATTGAATTTACAGAAAAGAAAGTCTATTATGTCCGTAGCGGTGATTGGGAATGGGAAACAGGACAATATCGCAATCAGGCTGACGAAGCGGAATATATCCGTGATTACGGGTTGATGACAATTTATGCGAATTGGTCATTTCTCAAAAATCATTCCGTACGAAAATCCGAATGGGCTAATGATAAGTTAGATTGGGTTTCGGCTATTGGCGGTAAACGTGAAAGTTATCGGGTTGTCGGTGATTTGGTGTTGACGCAAAACGACATTGAAAATCATGTTCCTTATCCCGATGGAACTGTTTCAATTACCTGGAATTTGGATCACCATTTTCCCGATCCGGAAAATCTGGCAAAATTCGAAGAACCATTCCGTGCTTGCGCTTATCATCGTGGAATTGGTAAACCGTATCCGGTTCCGTACCGTTGTCTTTATGCCCGCGATGTTAAGAACCTTTTTATCGGCGGACGAATTGTTAGTGTAACACATTCGGCTTTTTCCGCTGTGCGTGTGATGAGAACATTGGGTAGTCTCGGTGAAGTGATTAGCATGGCAACCTCTGTTTGTGTCAAAGAAAAAGCCGACCCGCGTGATGTGTACCTAACACATTTTGGTAAGTTGAAGGCTCTTATGGAAAAAGGTGTGGAAATTGGTCCTCATCACGCCTGGATACCGTCAGATCGAAATGAAAGTTATCATTTTAAGGAAATTGGATTTGTTACTGTCAATGATCCCAAAGTTCAAGATCGAATCAAACCGCTTAATGTTACACACCGCGATATGGAGAAGAAAGACGAAACTCCGCCCAAACCGTAACAGGAAGATTCATAACTTTCACCGTTTTACCAAAAGGTAAACGATTCAAAAAGTATAACCGTTCACGCAATTTATATCAGTCAGCGACTTTTTATAAATATTGCGTGAACGGTTACTCAATTTTTTGTTTATGGTTGTGAAACGGTTACTTATTTTTTTCCGCCGGAATCCAATCACAGGCAAATGTCAACCAACCATTATTGGACGAAGCAAAAACCGGAACAAGAACTCCCTTTCCCTTCCATTCGCCTTCAAGTTCCAACGGTTTCGTCTCAATTCGTTTCGGTAATGATTCAAGCCGCCGTATCAGATAGGAACGAATCATTGTTTGAATTGCGGAAAGTCTTGTACCACTTTGGGGTTGATAATTACTCGGGAAAGCTTGCGGAGCTTCAGCCTGCTCTAAAACAACAATTTCCTGTTCAACACCATTTTGATCTTTTTTCTTTTCAACACGAACATCATAAAGAATCGTTATAGTGTACGATTTATCGGAATTGTTGAGAACCTTAATATCGTCAAGCCGAATAACAACCTTGATTTTGTTATCGACAAACAAAACATCAATAGGTGCTTTGGCAACAAAGGAAACCTGAGCCGGTGATTCTTCTTGTTTTCGTTCCAAAAATTTAGGTAATTTTGGGAATTGTTCTTGTAAGTCTTTTACAAACTCGTCTTCATCAAGAAATCGACCGGATAAGGCAAGAGCCGCAGCATTATTCAATGCCGACTGATGAACCTGAACCACTAAATCATAAGGTTTTTCTAAAACCTGAACCGAATTCATTGCCGAAGGTTGCGTCCGATTACCAATCAGAACTGACCAATCAATTTTTTCTGCTGTAGTAGAAAGATTCCAGATTCGCGGGAAAAGACCGCTTTGAACAAGCGGTGTACGAATTTTGGTTTGATAATTTTCGTTCAACTCTCCAATTTGCGGATCAATCCGTTTATCGATACGAATACTCATCCTTTTTTCGGCACGTTGTTTGGCAACTGATTGCGAAGAAGACCGTTGTTCCTGAATTTGTTGTTTGGCAATCATTTGAACAAGAGGTCCGCCGTTAATCCGAATATTCGAGAGAGTTGCTTTGAGATCGGCTTGTGTTTTCGTTGGAACAGTTAAAAACGCTTCGGGAGTAATTTGAATCCGTTTTTCTGCGGACAGAGTTCCTTGTGTGTCTGTATTAACGGTAACAGGAGAATGATAACCGGTTGTTGCAGAATTCATCATCGCTTTAACGAGAACTTTGATTTCCGCTTTATTTTTATTGGGAACTAATTCGGCGGAACTGGTTGCATTCAATGTTCCGCTTCCAACAATATGTGTTCCCAAAATATTTTCATCAATTTCAATATCTTCACTGATTTCGCTTTGGAACCCCGCACCGATTAACTCCAGTCCTGCCTGAATCTGAAGATTAACACCGGAAAATACAATACGTACCAAATTGACAATTTTCAAAGTTCGCGGTTCGACAACACCGACATCTTCAAGCCACACCATCACATCATTCAAAGCAACAGCATGGAGCGGATCACGGTTTCCAGAATAGGTCTCAATATAACTAAGAAGATTATCACAAACCTTAACTAATTGAGATTCGTAACTGTTATCCGAAATAAGACGTTCCAATGATTGATATTGCCGAAGTGATTTACGGAAATCGTCGAAAACAATGGAACGAACTCCTTTTTTATTTGAATGAAGAGCATTCCAAATATTATCGAGGAATGTTTTGTCGGGAGATTCTGTTTTTTGGAGTATCGTCACTAATTCTGTGAGATGAAATTCTTCTTTCCATATTGCAGCTGTTTCTTTATTGGGATCGCGGTTCAAGACTCGGAGCAATAATTGAGCGGATTGAAGCAAAGATTGTTTGCTCCGTTTCAAATCATCCGGCGTAATTTTTTTGTAATCGGATTTAACTTGTTCGCAGAGCGTTTTCAATTGTTCTTTGGCTGTTTCTGGAGACAATGTTAATTCCTTCTCGGTTAATTCCTTCTCTTTTGGTGCCGAAGGAACCGTTTCGGTCGAAGTGGTTCCCCGAAAACGCGGAACCCGACGAAATCGAGCCGCCTGAGAAATGTTAGGATAAAACGAAACAATCACAATGGCGATTAAAAATAGCACCGCCAAAAATCGGAAACAAAATGTTTTTTGCATTTTACAAAATGGGTTTGAGTAACTTTGAATAATTAGGGAAAGAAATTTTCTAAATGTTGAAAATTTTCTAAACGTTAAAAGTCCGTGAACTCAGTAAAACAAAAAATGTTAATTTAGATGATTTACAAAATATAGGTTTCTAAAATTTTGTTATTTCAATGTTAAATTTTAAAAAAAAGTCAATAAAAGGGGTGAGTTTTGTTGCAGTGATGCGTATTATCGATATAATTTTTGTCTAAACTCACTAAACGGCTTAATCGAAAAAATCTGTTTAACCGGAATAATCCACAAAGTCGTTTTACTTTAAAAACTTTACAGGAGAATTATTGATAATGACAAATTTCATTCATCGAGCAAACATCGTGACGGTAAACGACACAAACTTTACCGATTATAACAAATTAAGCGCAGGAGGTAAATCGGGCATCCTGAAATTTTTTCACAAAAACAGGAAGATGAACAAAAAATTTTTAGAATTTCACAATCAAGACAGGTGTGGTATTGCGAATATTTTTTTTACTTTTCTTATATTATTGGTTTTTTTATTGACATGCAATGTTTTTTCTTCGTTTCTTTTTGCGGAAGAAACTTTATGGAATGAAAATGAATTGGATCGTCTTACATGGGAAACCAGTTATGCGGCGGCAACACAAAAAGCAAAAGAACAATCAAAAAATCTTTTGATTTATTTTTATGCGATGACGGATTCGCCGTTGCTTCCGAATTCTACGGAAGAGCGGTTTATCAAGACGAAGAACAATAATGAGATACGGCAAGTTGTTTATGTGTTACCGCAATTACAGAAACCGCTTCCGATTGCGGCGGCATGTCGGGAATTTGAGCAACGAGTTTTTGATAAATCGGAATTTCTTGATTTATTTAACAATTATGTTTTATTGAAACTTCCGATTGATGCGGTTCAGGAGTCGGAATCTGAGGGGCAATTGAGGACAGCGATTCTTGATTTGCCGAAATTTCGGGAGATGTCTCATCTTCCTGGTCTTGCCGTGGTTGATTATGAACACAAAACGGCTCTATATTATGAAGAGCTTGTTGGTATTCTTCCTTTTTTGCGGGCGAAGCCGCCGACTTCGGAACAGGTTCAAACTTTTTTGGCACTTCCCTCTGGAACACTTACGCAGCGAACATTGATTTATGCTCTTCGAATTCACCCTGAACGTCCGCTTAGTACGATGGGGACATTCCATCCATTAATTACCAAAGAGGCAACAGAGCATTCTATTTATCAGGCAAAAACGGGAGTTTTGGGGCATCAGAATTTTGGAACACGAAGTACCAGAATTAGCGAAGAATTGGAACAAGGTTCTGTTTCGGAAATTTGTGCTCAAAGTTGGACGGATGAGGGGCTTTTTGAAGCGGCGATTGGTTGTGTACGGGCATGGCGAAATTCTTCTGGTCATTGGTCTGCTGCACGAAAAAAACACACCTATTATGGTTATGACATGGTGCTTGGTTCCAACAACATCTGGTATGCTACTGGAATTTTCGTCGATTAACCTAAAAAAGATACAAAATCAAGTAATGGGTAATCTATCAGTGGAATCTTCGTCAATTTGTTTACCAATGGAACTCCAAAGGTAGTCAACGTTTCGCCGAAACGTTTTAAACAATACAATACGGCGTACTCGCCGACTTGCCCCTGTTTGACGGACGGAAATGAAAAACCAACTGTGTACAACACCATAACAAAAACAACCGTTGCGACCGTAGGGTTATTGTTTAAAACCTTTCGGCGAAAGGTTGCCTACCTTGTAATTTCCAACTGTAAACAAATTCAAATAAAAATTCCACTGATATATTACCAGTTTTTTATTTTTGGCACGGACTTTTGATTTTATAGTGAACTCGACATGATTTTGCCGATAGTAAACCGTAATAAAGTTCCATCCCAAAATGCAAAGAAATTTCTGAAAACCTTGTTTATTCCCAATTTTGTGGTTAAAAAAATGGAATAAAAGGTTGCCGGTTGTCATCACAAATCCAAATACGAGGAACAAGATTGGTTTTTTAGAAATTTGGGAATTGCAAAAGGGTAAAAATAAAATGATTCTGGAAAATTTAACGATTGCCGGATATTTTTTCACCACCAAACTATCGAAAATCCATGTTGCATTCTATATTATCTCGAAAATCGGGAAAGAAAACGAGTCGGTCATTACATTTTGAATCGCTTGAATTTCGGGAATTATTAAGTGTTTCGGCGTTGGAAATTCCCCAGCCGACTTTTGAACCTGCCGAATCTGTTTATGTTGAGGTTTCGGGAGTTTCGGAATTGCCTCAATCCGGCAATGTTGAACAAAATCAATCGGCAACTGTTTTTGTACCGTTATCGGATACTGTCGTCAATCTGGCACCGCCCAAATCCGCCAGACCAGCTTACAAAGCCACTCCAACAACATTGGAAATTTATTGGAGTTCTCCGGTCGCTTCGAAAACCTTAAACACGTCAGAAATTACAGAATTTGAAATTATTGTACGAAACGCAACAACAAAAGTGCAAGTTGGCGATTCTATTGTGGTGGATCAAGATATTCGGTCTGTTTTGGTGGAAGGATTGGATGTTAAAACTCGTTATGAAATCACAATCACTTCTCGCGGTAATGCCGAAACCTCCAGTGCCAAAGCAACTCTTAAAGTGAACGCGACCACCGCAGCATTTCCGGCAATTACAGCAAGAGCATCGGACTTAAAAACAACCTCCGCAATTTTAACAATTACAGATCGAGATAAAATAACTCCGTTTATCAACGGAAAAACAACAAAAACTTATACCATCGAATACGTTGAAAAAACATCAACAACCCCGAATTGGAGTAATGCGTCTTCTGCTGTTATTGCTTCCGGTGAATTGGTTCTGAATGAGGCAAAAGGAACGATTGCCGTAAAAATTGATAATCTGAAACCCGGTACTCAATATTTTTTCCGAGTTCAAACTTCTTACACGGATGGTACGACGGTGAAAAAGGATATTTCTGTTGATGGTCGGCACTCCACGTTCAAAACTGCCGCATTACCAGCAACAAGTATTTCAAAAACATTTTTTTCACTTAATAGAACAAATTACGATTTTACTATTGGTTTAACCGGAAAAGTTGCCAATACCACTAAACTCGAACCGAATACAACAATCAGTTTTTCATTGTTGGTTTCAACGGCGACTAAAGTAGTCAAAGGAAGCGGGTTATTGGAAGAAGCACAAAGTATTACTGTACCGGTTGACAGTTTTACAACTGTTGATTCCAAAGGCGTCTTTTCGATGAACCCTATCAGCCTTCAACTGATTATTGATACCTTAGGTTCTAGTAAGATGCTTGCCTCCAAAACTATTTCTGTTCAATTAGAAGTTTCTTTCAGCGGAATTGCCACAACATCTTATTCCAAAACGGCTAGAATTACCATGCCCACATGGTACAACATTTCGTAATAAAATTGTCCGTAAATGACACAATTTTTCGCTGATTATTTGTATCTATTCAGCCGTGATCTTATTCAATAATTCAATACGGCTCATTTTTACGGCTCTTGAATAAACCAAAACTTTGAGTAAAATAAACAACTTATGTTTTTTGTAATTGCTTTAACTTTTTAACTTAATTTTTAACTTAACTTTTTGGTATAACTATGCTTAGTTCACAGGAAACGATTTCTTTGTTCAACAAATATGTTATTGGTAATTACACACGTTATCCGGTATCTTTAGTACGTGGTGAAGGTTCGGAGGTTTGGGATGCGGAAGGGCGGCGTTACATTGATTTTTTTCCTGGTTGGGGTTGCGGACTTTATGGTCATTGCCCCAAACCGGTTGTTGAGGCGGTTCAAAAACAAGTTGCCAAACTAATTCATATCCCGAATACATGGTATTCCGAACTGCAAGGACAATGGGCAAAACTCTTATCGGAACGAAGTTTCGGCGGGCAAGCGTTTTTTTGTAATAGCGGAGCCGAAGCCAACGAAGCCGCCATCAAACTTATCCGGTTACATTCTTCAAAAGAACGTTATAAGATTATCACGTTTCAGGGAGGTTTTCATGGCAGAACAATGGGAGCTCTTTCCGCAACAGCACAACCGAAATATCATGAGGGTCTTGGACCGTTGCTTGCCGGATTTACTTACGTTCCTTACGGCGACTTGAAGGCGGTAGAAGAAGCAATTGACAATGAAACTGCAGCAATTATGATTGAACCGATTCAGGGTGAAGGTGGTGTTCGGATGCCGCCTGAAGGTTTTTTGCAGGGGTTACGAAAAATTTGTGATGAAAATAAATTGCTGCTTGTTTTTGACGAAGTCCAAACTGGTTGTGGTCGAACTGGTGATTGGTTTGCGTACCAATATTTTGGGGTGGAGCCTGATTTAATGACACTTGCCAAAGCTGTTTCGGGAAGTCTTGCCGGAGCTGCATTACTTGCCAAGAAAGAGATTGCGTTAAGTCTTCGCTCTGGAATGCATGCTGCGACTTATGGTGGTAATCCTATTGCTGCTGCTGCCGGTATTGCCGCTATTGAGATGATCGAAACCGAAGGATTACTCGAAAAGGCGAAAAAAATCGGTAATATTTTCCGTTCCGAATTAAATGATCTTGCCAAAGAAGCGGATGTGATTCAGGAGGTTCGTGGAGTTGGAGTGATGATTGGCGTCGAATTGGCAGTGGAAGGAGCTCCGTTTGTCAAAGCCTGTATGGATCGTGGTCTCCTGATTAATTGCACACATAACAATATTCTCCGGTTGCTTCCTGCAATGAATATCAATGAACAACTTGTACGAGAAGGTCTTGATATTCTTGCCGATGTCTTACGAAAATAAACCGTAACTGTTTACACCCATTCTTTTGAAGGTGTTTAAAAATAGTTTTAAGTCTTTTGGTATTTTGGGGAGTTGATAGTGTTACAAGCAGAGTTTTACCGAAACGGTAATAAATCCGCTTGCGGCATTCTCAACTATTTACAATCAACTCTCCACTGTTTTTCAGGGTGTAGGAAAATGAGGTGAAAATGAGGTTTGTGTTCGGTCACTTACCATAAAAAGTAATATTTCACTGAATAGATACTAGATGCGACATCAGCAATAACGGGTTCAGGCGGTTC
>JAITBS010000153.1 GCA_031283515.1 Planctomycetaceae bacterium | reverse complement strand
ATTCTTCTGCCCATATTCATTGGCGAAGAATCCGGCTTCGAGATAGCCATTGACAAACCATTTTGACTTTTTCGTCCCGCAGATGGCTTCACACGGATCGCAGGATACCTCATCACACGGATTGCACTCGGAGATTTCCTCACACGGACTGCAATCCTGGAACGCACCTGCTTTGACTTCCGCCAGGGCGAATTGCATCACCACCACTGTGGTAAAAACGCCGAGGCATCCCATGATAATTCTTTTCATTTGCTTTTCCTCTATGGACTTAACTAAACTGTTTTAACGTCGGTTATTCCTTCAAATGAACAATGCCGCTTACAATTCAGCATTAAAACTCACTCCTAAAGGAATACCCTCCTCCCGTTATCTCTCTACATCGTAAAACCGCCTCTAAAGTTTCACTCGTTTTCCGTCTTCGCATAAATCCCATACAATACAAATATCTTCTCCAATTTATTCATTGTGATAAAAAAAAACGTAATCTATCAGCGGAATACGACCAAAACGGTATTATTCCGCTTGCGAACAAAAACACAGGTGATTTTTCATAAATATCACGTGATATTGCTCCAATAACACCCGTTATTGCTCCAATAACGCCCGTTATTGCTCCAATAACGCCCGTTATTGCCCCAATAACGCCCGTTATTGCCCCAATAACGCCCGTTATTGCTCCAATAACGCCCGTTATTGCTCCAATGACGCCCGTTATTGCTCCAATGACGCCCGTCATTTTCCCAAACTCACCCGTGTTTTTGTTCGCAAGCGGAATTTTAACCATGTGTTGATCATTCCGCTTGCGACACTATTCACTACTAACTACTAACTATTAACTTGTTTAATATTCCATTGACGAATGAGGCGGATTGTTCTGTTCCGAACTTTTTAGCTAATTCGATGGCTTCGTTAATCACCACTGGTTTGGGGGTATCCATAAACAAAATTTCATAAACTGCAAT
The DNA here is from genome assembly GCA_031283515.1 of Planctomycetaceae bacterium. GTDB lineage: Bacteria > Planctomycetota > Planctomycetia > Pirellulales > Thermoguttaceae > WRKP01. The sequence goes on along the minus strand of JAITBS010000153.1, from coordinate 6,086 downwards.
TCGCAAAATACTTCGTTCCGTAACATTGATTCGGGATAACGACCAATGTTGGATAATATCAGTTAATATAGTATCAATTTGTTCTTTTTTTTGAGCGGTTCCGTTGATCAATGTTCTCGCAAAACGCATGAGCGGTTCATAATCAGGAAGTTCTTGCTGCAAAAACGATTCAATAAACTGTTCACGCGAACCAGGGTTCAGATCTTCCTGATAAAGCATTTGGAAGGCAACTGTTCGCGCTAAACTTCGATTCGTGTATTTTCCTTGAGAACGATCTTGAGGTAAATTAATGGTTTCCATTTTGGAGGAACAATGATTTAGGAACAATGATTTAGAAACAATTCATTGTTTAACGATTCATTGTTTGTTGTTTATTGTTTATTGTTCGACAGCGAACTGAACAGGAAGTTTTAATAGGGGCGTATCGTCAAGACCAGTTTCGAGAGTAATCATTGCGACATTTTCTTCGTCTGATTTCAGGAAATTACAAACCGGAGCGTCCGTCGGTACTTCAAGCGTTAATGAGTACAAACGCCGCCGAACTGATTCACCACCAAGATCACGCGGTTCGGACAAATTTATTTTCAACCACGCCGGTTTGATTTCCTTGATTTTTAAGTCGGCACGGAACACCGTCGTTCCTGTAAACTGAATCGCAATGTCTTTAACTATTTTTTGTCCGATAACAGTTTTGCCAAGAAGAACAGAACCGGTTTCCTTGTTAAATCCTGTACCGGAAATGGAAACTCCGCTGCCGGTAATTTGTCCGCGAACAAATAACTCCAATGTGGGTTCACTAGAATAATTCGATTTGAAAAAGAATTTTTCCTGAAACGTTCCAACCGGCAACCCCGGTTTTACAGTTACACGGCCTTCATAAACAGAACCGGCGTTTTTTCGCATAGAATCGGTTTGATCGGCTTCGTTTAGTTCTGAAGGCTGCATGTGAAATTCAAAATGATTATGGTCATTCCATTCAGGATTTTCGAGTTGGAGTGGAGTTTTTTCGAAACCGTAAAACCGAATCGCAGCAGAACGAGATTCTGAAGCAGGAATCGTTGGAAACAAAATAGAACTCGGACTGACAACAATCGGCGAAGTGAAAATCCCCTTAATTGAAAGAACTATTTCACGGTTTTCCGGATCATTGGTTACAATAGTTCCGCCTTGATGATAAGGACCTGTTGTTGCTCTTTCCGCATCGTAACGAACCGTCGCAATCGCGGTTTCACCAGGTTTAAGACTTTTAAACGACAAATCTATGCCGGTACAAGTACAGGTTGTCCGGTTCACTTCAAGCGTCAGAACCGCTGTACCGATATTTTTGATCGGAAAATCGTGTTGCCCTTTTTCCTGAACTCCCTTAATTCCAAAATCATAAACAGAATTTTCAACCAATGCTTTGGCATTCGGATTAGACGCTTTTACTGCCGCTTCCAACATAATATCGGCATGTTTTTTGTATTCCAGTTCGGGATTCCAGCCGTTAATTGTGAGTGCGGAAATCGCCGTCCCAATCCCAACGAAAATACCAACAACTCCAGAAAAAATAACAAGAATAATAGTTAGTTTGAATGAAGACATAATGACATTGAATTGCCGGAATGTTTTCCGTTAAAAAAAAAAATTAGGTTATTCGCAATGATTCAGCCGATTGGGGTTGAAACAAGTTAAATGAGTTTACAGTTCGCACCCAATAACATGATTATTTATATTAATTAGTAGAATGTATTGATATGTTTCCGTCAATCAGGTGGTATTAAAAATTTCCGTAATATTTCCCAGCCGCCAACAATGTAACCGTTTATTTTATCGCTCGATTACATCATTCCAATAGTCTGGTAATTACGCCGATTTTAGTCCGCAGATTACGCTGATTTTCGCTGATTATTTTTCTGCGTAATCTGCGGACTAATCTACGAAATCTGCGGACTAATCTACAAAATCTGCGGACTAATCTACGAAATCTACAAAATCTGCGGACTACCTGAACTAAGTATTCAAACTGTCAATGAAAGAGACCGTTACTGAAAAACTTGTTAGACAATTCCCCAAAATTTTCTTAAAAACCATTCGAAACAAAGAATGACGGTAAACGCCAAGAGTAATCCCCATGAATCAAATAATGATTGTTTTGTTTCGTGTTTTTCGATCAGTTCATTTGATTTTTTGATCAGTTCGTCAAGAAGTGATCCTAACTGTTCAGGAGCTGCGCTGCGTCCGCCGGTTAGTTCTGAGATATTTCTCAATAATTGCGGATAAGCGACCGGACTATCGAGTTCGAGGTTCCGGTCATACACCATAAATCGAGCGGTTGCTTGGCGTGTCGGCGAATCCGGCGGCAGAGAGCCATGCGAAACTTCAACCCGAATCGTATAATCGCCCGCCGTATCCGTCGAACGGAATGAACCTGTCGGCGTTCCGTTTTCGTCAACCAACACAACTTCTTCCTGATTACCATCCGGTTTGGTTACTGTTGCTGTTGCGGTGAAATTTCGGAGAGTATTACCGTCCGGTGATTGAAGGAACACATGAAATTTTACCGTTTCGTTCGGCAAAAAAAGAACCTGATCCGTAGTAATCCAACAATCGCCCTCCATAACCGATTCCATCTTCGCAAGCCAAAGAACAACTTGACGCCAAAACCGTTTGTGTTCCTCCACATATCCGGCATACCGCCAACGATAGGTTGAATCTCCCGCAAACGCCAGAACCCTGCCAAGACCAAACAATTGCGAAATAAGAATCTTTTGGTTTTCCGGACCCGCCGCAAGTAACACTGCTCCGGCTTTCAATTTATCAAATCGGTTTGCCCCTAACAATGGCGGAAGAGTTGCCCAGAGTTCGGCGTTTTTCTCAGGATTCATAATCAATCGCAAAACATAATGCCGTCGTCCTTCCGGTGTTAAAAGAATCGGAATCGGAATCGTTGATGACCAATGAATATCTTGCCGGATGGGAGCATCCAACGGTTGACGATCAACATTGCGAAGTTCTACCGGTGAAATATCGGCAAGCGGAGTTTCGGCATAACCGCCTGCCGCAAACGCATGATAACCGCCAAGCATCATCAAACCCGCCCCTTCACGAACCCGCTCCGCTAAAGCTTGCAACTCCTCCGGCTTAAACGCTTTCGCATCAAGATCGTCAAGAATGTAAACATGGTATTCCCCCGATTTGAACATATCATTTACCCATGAAGGACGTTCCCGCGTAAAACGTTCCAGACGGGTTTGAAACGATTCATTTTTTGTCCCGCTCACTCGGATTTTTCCAACCCGAATCGGACGATAATCAACCCGTATATCAGCAGAAGCACTTAGAGATTGCATGAGCGGTCCCTGCTCCAGATTCCGTTCGCCCTGAATAAACAAAACTGTCAAACCACCGTCAATCACCCGAACAAACGAACTTTGTTGATTATTCGTTTCGATCAGTTCTTTTTCCTGCGGCGGAACAAACACTGTATATTTGAAATATCCGGCTTGGGGCGGAATAGACGAAAAACGAAACGGAATAATTTGTCCGTCATCACGGCTTTGGACGTTTATTTCCGCAACACATTGCATTGTACCGGATTCATCTTCGAAGAGGAGTTGAACCGGAACCGGTTTATTCCGGTAACCGGTGATTCGGAGTGAACCGCTCACAAGAAATTCATTTTTGACAAAAACCCGATCATTGGCTTGAATATCGTTGACGGCAATATCCTGAACATCCGGTGTTCCGGTTGCCTGACCCAACGGAATTGAATAAAGTGATATTCCGGCATCGCGAAACCGTATTGCTGCTTCTTGCGGCAAAAGATCACGCGGCGGGCGGGTTCGTTGTGTTCCGTCGGAAAGCAAAATCGTTCCGAGAACTCGTTTACCGGACGAATTTTGACGGACAGTATCCAACACAGCTCCCAATGCAGTTTCTTTTCCTTGAGGAATTTCAGGAATATTGCTGATAAGCCCGTCATGAATTTCCAACGGACTAAGTGTTGCATCGAAGGCAAAAACTTTGATTTCCGCCTGTTCTTGTAAACGTTTGAGTTGAGGAACGGCTTGGAGCAATGCTTCTTTGGCAACTTGGAAACGGGTATTGCCGCCCAATTCGTCAGGACGGCTCATACTTTCCGATTGGTCGAGCAGAATATGCAGTGTTGAGGCAAGAGGCAGTGATTTTGTATAAATTAACGTCGGGCGAAACATACCAAAAAGAAGTAGAAAAAACGCAATAAAACGTAATACCATCAAACAAGTCCGCCCATGATGTGGAACACGTTCGCCGGAAGGTCGGATACTCAGTAAAAGAATACCGATAACAAGGGCAAGCCCAAATACAATCCAATAACTGCCAAAAAGAGGATAAAACGAAAGACGAAACATAAAACGGAATAAACAGGTTGTTCTTCTTATTTTTACGGCATTGTAGAATAACAAATTCTAAAATATTAGCAAGAACAAAGTTTAGCCAATTGTTTATAATTTAGGCAGATTTTTATCGACAACATCTTATAAACGCTCAAAGAAAAGCACGACTGAATAGATACGAATAAATTTCCCGAAAAATCACAGAAAATCAGCAAAAAAACTGTTTTTCAGTGTGTATTTTTTGCCGTCGGACTAACGTCTTTTACCGCCAAACAAGATCGCAACAATTGATTCATAACGCTAACACCGATACGACCTGAATAGGTAGGCAACGTTTCGCCGAAACATCGCCTATCATAAAAGATGATGTAATATATCAGTGGAATATTTTTGAATTTGTTTACAGTTGGCAATTAACAGGTAGGCGACCTTTCACCGAAGAGTTGCGAACCCACGGTTGCAACGGTTGGTTTTGTTATGGTGTTGTACACGGTTGGTTTTTCATTTCCGTCCGTCAACAGGTGAAACATACGCACCGAAACACAGTAACCACAGGTAAAGCACTTTATGGTGCTGGAGAATACACAGGACTTAACGGTCTAACGAGAGGTGTTCTCCGTAGTCCAATTACAATTACACGCGGTCTATCGAGTGCGGCAAGATATTCTCCAGCATTACTCCTAGGACAATCCGTTAGTGACGCTCTTTATACCTACGCCGACTTACAAAATCGTATTTCAGCAAACCGTCCTGTTACCCTGACCGAACAAATAAACAGCACACACAAAACGCTAGAAAATAACACTAATCCGCAAATACAATCGGCTTTGACGCCTAAACTAAACAATCTCGTAACGGAACAAAACAGACGACTGCGAGAATCCGACGAAAAGTATTGGCAAGAATTTCCTGAGTTCTACGGACAGGAAGGTGTCGGTCATTACTTTGAAGAAGAAGACGTTAATAACCGGCAATACTAATTCTCAAATCTTAACTAAAAAAAATGGGGTGAGATTGTTTTCTCACCCCACTCGGCTCATAAAGTAAGCCAAATGTAAAGAGCACACAACGCCCATCCTACGGGCATTGCTAGTAGCGGAATCACGAAATATTCAGGCGGCTCCACCTCTGGCGGATCGCCCCCGTTTGTTTCGTTTATCACTTTACCAGCTAAACCGGCAACTGCTATCGCAATTAGTTCAAACATTGGTCTCTCCTTTTGTTAGAGCTTACGTTAATTAACCCTACCATAATAATATGCCTTATTTCGATTTCAATTTCAACTACCACCGCTAGCCGAATTTTCCGTCATCTAAGTCTTTCATAAGCCTTTTCATACCTTCAGCGACAGCGGCTATTCGGGCAGCCCACTCTTCTTCAGTGGGCTCTACCCATTTCGATTCTTTCGGAACCCAATTCCTAAACCGTGTAATCGCCTCACAGTTCATTACATCGGCATATTTTTCTTCTAGCTCTTTAATAGTAAGCATTTTTATACCCTTCCGGCAGCTATTGGATCAGTATTCACTGCCAAACTCTAATTATCAGCAGTTCGAGTTCGATTGCCGGTGCTGCAACTCAGATTGCCGGCAATTCAACTCAGATTGCCGGCAATCCAAGTCAGATTGCTAGCAATCCAAGTCAGATTGCCGGCAATCCAAGTCAGATTGCTAGCAATCCAAGTCAGATTGCTAGCAATCCAAGTCAGATTGCTAGCAATCCAAGTCA
>JAITBS010000135.1 GCA_031283515.1 Planctomycetaceae bacterium | reverse complement strand
TTACTCTCATCTTCATTCCGTTTTATATTTTATAACACAAAACACACAAAATAACACTAAATAACACGAAAAGAATCAAAATAAAAATTTCATATTTTTCGTGCTATTTTGTGTGTTTCATGTTGTAAAATATAAAACTTCATAAATATTACGGCAAGAAGTCTATTAAACGACTTGTTCTCAGGAATAGATGTTCGGTTCTCAGGAACGGATGCTCGGTTCTCGGGAACGGACGTTCGGTTCTCGGGAACGGACGCTCGGTTCTCGGGAACGGATGTTCGGTTCTCGGGAACGGATGTTCGGTTCTCGGGAACGGATGTTCGGTTCTCGGGAACGGATGTTCCGTTCTCGGGAACGGATGTTCCGTTCTCGGGAACGGACGTTCGGTTCGGGGGAATAAATGGTCAACTCACAAAAAATATACTTCTCCGTAATATTTCGTGTATTTCGTGTATTTCGTGTTTTTTTGTGTATTTCGTGTTCTAAAAAAATTCCACTGAAATATTACCAAAATCGTTCATTCGAAGAACTTTACATTTTGTGGAAATTCAATACACTTACGAAGATGATTTTGTCAATTACTATAAACGATGTTATCGTATTTTGTTTTGAGGTGTTGTGTTTAAAAGCGTGTTATCCTTTACGAGAATTATTGTTTTTTTTCAGTTAATTGCTGTTTTCTTGTTATTCCGGTTTGGAGCACTGCCGGATTTTAACTGTTTCCGCACAACTCTGAAACTGTCTTATCCTACTTATGCGGTTGCCGACCGTGAAGGATATTACGTTATTGATAATTCCCAACGCCGGATTATTGCCGCTGATTATCAGGGAAAACTCCGATTCACTATTGACGGCGGACAACATCATCCGCAACATTTTTTCTATGCACTCGCCATCGCCCCGCGAACCGATGGAGGTTTTTATCTGCTCAACGGTGTTCCCGATAAACGATGCGGATATTTCATCAGAGAATCAATTTTACAATACGATAACAAAGGGCATTTTCTCAAAACACTCTACACTCTCGAACATAATCCCGAAAAAAAAGAAAATGTCCTAATGAACCACGGCAGAATCAAACACCTCCGTTATAACACAGAAACAACCGCTCTTTCCTGGTTTGAATTGTACAATGACCGTGTTGTCCAATGTAGTTGCGTTAATTCCCAACATTCCCGTATTACCCGAACAATATTCGAATATCCTTCAACACAAATCCCAGATCGCGATATTGCAGATATTGCTTTGTTCGGAGATGATTTTGTCTGGACAAAGAAGAACGGGCAAATAATACAACATTCCGACAAAATTTTATACGATTATTCCTCAACAACTTTGACCGATCACCAACCCGTTCCTTGGGAACTCGATACAGACCAACACGGTAATATCTATTTTGTTGATCTTAAAAATCGGTCAGTTATCCGTATTGCTCCTGATCGCTCTCTGAAAACTGTTTTCAAAGCGGATAAGGATATTTATCGAATCAACATTTCACCAGACGGCATCATCGCCGTCACAACCAATTCCGAAATCCATCTGATAAACACCGTATCAATAAACACCGAAAACAACAGTAACGTTAAAAGCCGTTCCGAAATCGCCCTAACCTGGAAAATCCGTATCATTCCGCTTATCCAATCTCTCGCTTGGCTCCTTGTTTTGCCCGCCATTCCGTACATCGGTAAGTTAATCTATGTCTTCTTGCTCGGCAGACAACTTCGTGAAACCCTCTTAATCTCAATCCTTATCATCATCGCAGTCGGCATCACCACATTGATCGCCTTTTCCGGTACGATTAGCAAATTAATGAAGATCAATGAAGAAACTATTTATCAACATATTAGTCTGTTGACTCTTGAAATTGCCGATTCGTTGGACGGTGATAAATTGGAACAAATCAATACTGCCGGAAATTATTACAACGACAATTATTGCCGGTTCCGAAATGATCTCGATAACCGTTTCGATCCCAATCAATCTTTGTTGAACGGTTATCTCTACGCCGTTTACACCGTAAAAAATAATCGTCTTTTTGCACAAATTTACCAAGATACAACAGTCAACACTGTTTTTCCTTTCGATTGGTTTGACGATCCTGAACAAGGTTATTCCCAAGCATGGAATGGCGAATTATTTGTTTCGTCCAATACAGATATTTCAGGAGATTGGATTTACGCTCTTGCGCCTATTCGGAATAAATCACACGAAATCGTCGGCATTCTGGAAATCAGCCGTGAACTTTTGACCTTTCGTAACGCCAATCAGCAGCTGTTGCAAAAACTCCTTATTGAAACCGGAATTTTCCTTGTTATTGCGGTACTCATTCTTATCGAATTGGTGTTTGCCGTCAACCTGATTCGGCAACGCGGTCGCGAACACTTCTTTGCAAAACAAAAAATCTTTGAAGCATTTGAAGGAATTGAATTACAGCAATTCCGCAAAACCGTATTTGGTAATTATTCACCGTGTTATCTGACACGAAGTTTGGCGTTTCTTTATTTTACTGCCGATTCTGTTTCGCTTTCTTTTTTGCCTTTGATGATGAAATCATTCTATCAGGAGGTTCCGGGAGTTTCGGAAAGTTTTGTTCTTGCTCTGCCTTACACTATGATTATGTTTGCTTTTGGTGTTGGATCGATTCTTGCCGGACATTTTTCCTCACCGCAACGGTTGAGGTTTATTATGTACATTGGTTTTCTTTTTTCGTCTTCTGGTTTTCTTCTTGCCGGTTTTGCGTTTGACATGTTCTCCTTTATTGTATCACAAACATTGATCGGTTTGGGCGGCGGTTTAACTTTTATTACTATTCGCCAAATTGTGTTGCTGGAAACCAATACGGAACAAAGCGAAACCGGTTATGCCCATTTTTACGCCGGTTGGACGGCAGGCATCAATGTCGGTATCATACTTGGTGCAGTTATTGCGGATCGGTTTGGTTATTCGATGCCGTTCTTTGCAGCATTTGGAGTGCTGATTCTCTGTATTTTGTTTGAACGATTTCAGCTAAGCGGTTATGTAAAAAGTTTCAGCCGGATGGACATTACAGACAAAATTACGAACAAAATTATCTCAACAGTCAAAGAACATATTAGAGAAAAGAAACGGCGTCCATTGGAGGTATTCCTTTGTCTTTTGAGTGATTCTCGTGTTTTGACGTTGTTTCTTTGCAACACAATTCCGACTTACATGATTGTTGCATTTTCTTATTATTATTTTCCGATTTTTGCTGACCGCAACGAAGTTAGTTCTTCAATGGTTGGTAGTATATTACTTATTGCGGGTTTGCTTACTGTTTATCTTGGACCGCCGTTGACGGCGATAGTTCGTCGTTTCCTGACGGTGGAGCGGTCGGTTTATTTGACGGCAACACTTTGGGCGTGCAGCACGTTATTTTTTGTATTTACGGGTTCCTACATTGGAGCGGTATTAACTGTTCTTGCGTTAGGAATTTGCGATGGTTTTGCGGAACCTTGTTTGAATTATTATTATCTTTCATTGCGTAGTGTACGTGAAATCGGCGAAGAAAATGCCATTGCCTACTATGAACTTGTTTCCCGATTGGGACAAGCGCTTGGACCGATGATTTTTGCGATGGCGTTAATTTTTGGTGAACGAACCGGTATTGGATTGACGGCACTGATTTGTATCATTTGTACTGGAATCATTTATCTTGTGAACCGGCAACATGCAACAGATTTGTAAAAAAAATTAGTGTAATATATCTGTGGAATTATTAATATATCAGTGGAATTTTTGTTTTTC
>JAITBS010000108.1 GCA_031283515.1 Planctomycetaceae bacterium | reverse complement strand
AAACCGGCGCGCCGACTGCGAGCCGGCCTTACCTAGACTAACAGGATTGCCCCCCCCCCCCCCATCTTTGAGAATTCTCTTTTTTTCTCATTGTTTGCTTCTCCTTGAAATTTTTTTGCAAGTAAATGCTTTGTAGTACAACACTTACTGCGAATAAATGTCCTTTGTCTTTAACGAAGTCCTTACCGTAATGGACTCGGACAATAGGCGTAAACGACAACAATATCCGACAATGTAAAAAATGTAAATCGGACATCTGGTCGATAGGAAGGTTATCGAGAGAAGTTTCCCAATTACTAAATCAAAGAACTCTACATTTCCGTACTTTTTCTTCCAAAGAATCTTAAATTAGTCATATTATTGGAATAATCGGTAAAGTTTATCAATAACCGATTACACTATTAAGAAAATACGGAACAATGAGATAATGAGGTTGTTGCTATTCTCTTTTTGCTACTGAGGTTGTTTTATTAGGAAAATTAGGTGGAAATGAGGTTTGGGAGAGGTCACTTACCTTTTCATTTCCTGCCGTAAACAAATTGAGAAATTATTCAATTGAACAGATACATTATTTTTTCCTAACCGGTAACGGTGAGTACGCAAATAACAAAAAAAAAGCCCTTCGTTGGATAACCGAACGAAAGGCTTTTATTGTTACGTCTTCGGAGGTTGACGTTCTCTCATTTTCCGGCTTCGGGGAGCTGAGAAGCGGCAGGTGTTCCAATACACGAAACATCACACGGTCCGATAGCATCGCATGGATTGCAACCGGTATCGCATTTTCCAAACGAAAAACCATCAAAAAATTTCTTTATGTTACGTCGTGGTTTGTCAAACAAATGACCGAACTTTTGTCCGCAACTATTGTCGCACGGATTACAGTCAATTTCATCACACGGATTGCAACTTCCATCGCAAGAACCGGCATCATCACAAGGATTGCAATCACCGATTTCATCGCAAGGGGAACCACAACCATCATCACAACGACCAGCTAATTTGAAGCCTTTGAAAAATTTTCGGAGTGAAAACTTTCTGTGAGAATCACAAGGGCTACAACCATCAGCATCATCACAAGGATTGCAGTCACTGACTACATCGCAGGGATTGCAATCGCCAACTTCATCACACGGACCACAATCTCCGACTTCATCACACGGATTACAATTCTTGGTTGCAAACAAACTTTTCAGCCGTTTGCCAAATGTGAATTTTTTACCGCCAACATCATCACAACTGATTTCGTCACATGGGTTGCAAGCGGCTTCATCACAAGGTGAACAAGCAACGACTCCGTCACATGGACCGCAGTCACTTGTCGCGAAAGGACGGCCATCAACAAGTTTTTTGAGACCTGAAAACAGGTCACATGATTTGTTGCAACTGTCGCACGCGCCACAGGGATCACTCGCAGGGTCACACGGACCACAATCGCTCGCAAAAACCCGAACGCCCATCAACAGGGTGACAACGAGAGCGGCCATCAAAATTCTGGACTTCATTGGGTAAACTCTCCTTCTTTTCCTGGTTGGTCCTCAGAGAACTCGTTGTGTATAACAATTGTTGTGTTTCCGTTTCGAAAGACTCACTCCTTCGTAAACGGTAATGTCAAATCAACAAACGTTGTCTCTTTGGAACTACTTGGTTATTTGCGTCAGTCCCGATGGGCCGACATACGACCCAAATTCTTTTCCCGATCGGCTCCTGACTATTCCCTGAACGTGCCCCCCGACACGAAATGTGTTTTTCAGGGTCAAGTTCACTATCGGCTGGAAAATGTAACCCTCTTGAGTCCTCCCAACTCATTTTTAATAAATGGTTTAGATTGATAAACACGTAAAGAATTTCGATTATAACGATATGGAAAAATAAAAAGACTTTAACGCCAATATAAAAACACTAAACAAAATAAAATACCCAATTTCACTCCATTTTGTTAATAAAGATTTAAATTAGGCAAAATAATTCAATAAAATAAATAATCCAATAAAATAATTGATAACGATCACAAAGGTGTGAGTTAACTGCCACATTATTTCGGGACGTGTCATAATCGAAGCGGCACGAATAGAACCATCGCTTAAAAAGATATTGGCAATTCCCATCATTTCATTATTTCCATGCGTATTTACAGCAGGAACAATAAAATCGGCAATTAGACCGCCTTACTACCTGACAATCTGAAAGTTCCCGGCTTTGTTCGGGAAAGGCAAATGTACGTTCCAACAGAAACATAAGCCTTTTATCGTTTATGACTCTTTTTCTTTTCAGAAAATATCAGAAATCTAATTCCATCAAACCGGAAGTTTATTGTCTTCCGGCTTAATGGAATTGATTATGGTTTTGATAAACCAGTTATCCGTGAGAATGGTTTTAACCGCCGTTGCGGCAGGCTGGAACTGGTTTCCACGCTTCGACACTATGGAAACCAAACCCTTTTTTGTAAGCCGGAAATGAAACCCATTGAACCGGACAAGTCTTGGGACAACCACAATTCACCGGTTTGGCACATTCACATTGTTTTTGACAATCACATGACTTTGCCACCCAAACATGCGTTTTGGCAAAACCATGATGTAATTTCTTGAACGCTGGTATTCGTACCAAATCGGTAGGAATAACCGGTTCTTCCGAAACGACGATTTCGGTTTGTTGAACACAGGGAGCCGGTTCAAAGAAACACGGCGTTTTTCGGAAAGAAAACAGTCTCTTCCCAAACGCAAAACGCGAATCAACCACGCTGCAAGGTGATTCAGAAACCACTTCCACCGCAACAACACCATCAACCGGAGCAGTCGCTTTCACAGCCTCATCCGCCAAAACATTCGCGGCAAAAAAAACTGCCAAAACAACAATACAAAGAGAAATCATTTGTTTTAACATCGTGTACTCCTCAATTTCTAAGGGGGAACAAAAATTTACGTTCGAGCCTGATCTCCAACTTCGAAGAAAATAACTAAACCCAAACGTCATTTCAAATCAATTAAATGATTCTCTAAAAATTTGACACAAAACAAACCTTTTGTCAATATGCCCAATCAATAAATTTTATATATTTATCGCATTTTCTCCAACCGGCAAACTTAAACATGTTTGACAATTATTAGGAATACCCCTTGAGAAATGTAATGTTTACGGTATTATTAAATACTTTAACTTGGCAAATAAAATTATAACATTACAAAAAATTTATGCCGAACTCAACCAACCAAAACCATTCTGTTGCCAAAACTATTTTGCCGCAAGGCAAAATGAGTGGGGCGGATATTTTAATTCAATCTCTTATTAACAACGGAGTTACAACGATTTTTGCCTATCCGGGCGGTTTTAGTATTCCGTTGCATCAGGCAATGACCCGATTTCGGGATCAGCTTCGGGTTGTTCTTCCGCGCAATGAGCAAGGTGGTGGTTTTGCGGCTCAAGGTTTTGCGCGGGCAACGGGTCGAGTTGGAGTTTGCATGGCAACCAGCGGTCCCGGCGCAACGAATCTTGTTACGACTATTGCCGATGCCAAAATGGACAGTATTCCGATGATTGCGATTACGGGACAGGTTGGTACGGATTGTATTGGCAGTGATGCTTTTCAGGAAACGCCGATGGTTGAAGTCTGCCGAAGTATCACAAAACATCATTACCTCGTAACCGAAGTGAATGATTTGACGCGGATTGTTCGGGAGGCGGTGTATATCGCAACAACAGGACGTCCCGGTCCGGTTTTGATTGATATTCCCAAAAATATTCAGGTAGCTCAATGTGTTCCGAATTTTGATGCACCGATGAATTTGCCCGGTTACAGCGGTGTCATCGAAACACCTTCTGATACATTATTTGATCTTATTGTGGAGGTGATACGAAAAGCGAAGCAACCGGTCATTTATGCCGGAGGCGGAATTGTGTCTTCCGGTGCAGCAGCGGAACTCCTGAAATTAGCGGAAATCACGCAGATTCCAGTCACAACAACGATGATGGGACTTTCGATTTTTCCGCGAGATCACAATTTGGCACTTGGAATGATCGGAATGCACGGCACGGCGTATGCGAATCATGCGGTTTATGAAAGTGATTTATTATTGGCATTGGGAGTTCGGTTTGATGATCGTGTTACCGGCAAACCGTCGGAATTTGCCAAACAAGCAATAATTGTTCACGTCGAAATTGACCCGTCGGAAATCAATAAAGTCAAGGAGGCGGATTTTCCAGTTATCGGCGATGTGAAAACCGTGTTGCAGGGAGTTATTGACCGGTTAAAATCGTACAAACCGGCATTGGAATTGAATGACTGGCACCATAAAATTGATGTGTGGAAAAAGGAGATGCCTCTTTCGTATAACAAAAATTCACCCAATATTATACCGCAATACGCTATTGAAGAACTTTGGAAAGCAACACGAGATCGTGAAACAATTATTGTAACCGGAGTTGGTCAACATCAGATGTGGTCAACACAATATTATCGTTTCAAGAATCCGCGGACATGGATATCCAGTTCGGGTCTTGGAACGATGGGATTTGGTCTTCCGGCGGCGATGGGAGCGAAGCTTGCTTGTCCTGAAAAGTTGATTGTTGACATTGATGGCGATGGTAGTTTTCAAATGAATATTCAGGAGATGGCAACATGTTATTGTGAGAAGATTCCGGTTAAAGTGATGCTTCTGAACAACCAACATCTTGGTATGGTGGTTCAGTGGGAAGATCGTTTTCACCAATCAAACCGCGCTCAAACATATTTAGGTCCCATTGATCATCCTGAAACATTCGGTAAAGGTACGGGAATTGGTCCGGCAACACGTTATCCTGATTACGTAACAATTGCTCAAGGATATGGTTGGGACGCATTACATGTTTCCGACAAAACACAACTTCCTGCGGCAATCAAGCAAATGATTGACAGTCCGAATTCATTTTTGCTGGATGTGGTCATTCCGTATCAGGAACACGTCTTGCCGATGATTCCCGCCGGAACAACGGTACAGGATATGATTTACCGGTAATATCGGTAATATCGTTATTGTAATTGTTGGTAATTATTGCCGGTAAGCCTATAAATTATTGAACGGGAATAAATCAGACTATTCCGTAATATTCAACCGTTTCATTTTTAAGGATAGAACAACAATGTTGATAGGACCCGTTTTTACCCGTGAAATCACGATTGCGCCGCGTCGTGATTGGACTTATATTATTCGCAGTGTTTATGTTGGTTTGCTTCTGTTGCTTATTGTTACGGCGTGGCTTGTGGTTAGCGGAACACAATTGATCACTGATCCTGGTGATTTTGCTCGTTTTGGAGCCATGCTGTTTCAATTTCTTGCGCCGATTCAGTTGGTTCTTGCTGTTTTTTTTGCCGCCACACTTGCCGCCGGAGCAGTCGGGCAGGAAAAAGAACGTAAAACATTATTGTTGCTTTTATTGACGCGAATGTCAAACAGCGAATTGGTACTTGGGAAACTGTTTGCCAGTTTGCTCAATATTCTAATGATGCTTGCGGTTTCGGTTCCGGTGTTTATGGCAATTGCAATGCTTGGCGGTGTTTCGTATTACCAGATTGTTCGGGTCATGCTTGTTACGTTATTTAGTATGTTGGCATGTGGTAGTCTTGGTAGTTGTATTGCTCTTCAGCGGGAAAAGACCTTTCAAGCAATTGCAACAACAATTCTTGTGTTGGTTCTGTGGATTGGTGTTTGGGAAACAATTGCCGTTTCCATTCCCAATGGGTTAAATCTTGCGGTGTTGTTTAGTCCGTGGAGTGCGGTTGTTGTTGCCTCCAGACCGGCAATTGATGTTTCAACTATTTCTGTCGGAACTGTTTTAGGTCCGATTCAAAATTTTCTGATTATTTGCGGAGGTCTTGTTGTTGCGATAAACGCTATAGCGATTACATTGGTTCGGGTTTGGAATCCGTCCCGCGAAACACGTCCGATCACTATGGAAGAAGATACGTGGCACAAAAAAAATGCCGAACAAACTTTAGCCGAATCACTTGCGGTTGATGCTGTTTCGAAATTTGAAGAAAATCAATGGACTCACGAATTGACCGCCGAAGAGCAACACCCAAAACAACACCAAAATAACGCTACGAATATTACGGATTCCGCCGAACCGGAACAGATTCACCGTACACAAATTCATCGTACACAAATTCGCCATACGTGGAACAATCCCATTATCTGGCGTGAAATAATGACTCGTGCTTACGGACACCGTATCTGGATCATTCAATTCGGATTTTTGGCGTTTTTTGTTATTTGTGCGTGGACACTTCACAACGTGTTGACGGAAAGCATGGCGATTACTGTAGCGCAACTTGCCGGTTCATTGGTTCCGTTGTTTCTACTTTCGTTGGTGTTGGTCAATGTTCAGGCGATTACCTCACAAACTTCCGAAAAAGACGGCGGAACTTTTGATTTAATTCTTGTGAGCGATATTACTCCCAAAGAATATGTGTTCGGAAAACTCGGCGGTATTTTTTATAACATGAAATGGATTGTATTATTACCGTTATTACTTTGCGGTTATCTTTATTGGTATCGGGCGTTGGATGAAACATCATTATTTTTCCTGTTGGTCGGTTTAATCGTACTTTATATATTTGCGTCAATGGTTGGAGTTTATATTGGAATGCAGTACGATAATACACGGGCTGCAACTGCAACAAGTTTGGGGATTATTTTTTTCTTATTTATTGGTATTGCGGCGTGTATTTGGATTATGGTTGCGTTTAGCGGTTCTTTTGAGACTCAATTAGTTCCGTTTTCGGCGTTCATGGTTGGCGGCGGCATTGGACTTTACGTAACTTTAGGTGCAAGAAATCCTTCTGCGGCAATTGCTACTGCCTCATTTAGTTTACCGATTGCGGTATTTTATATAATTACATCCATGTTGCTTGGTAAATATCTGTTGGTGTTTGCGGTACTTGTTGGGATATTCGGGTTCACAACTGCCGCCATGCTCATCCCAAGTATTGCCGAATTTGATGTCGCAACCGGAAGAACCACCGCCGATTAAAAATGGAGCTGCCTATTTTTAATCCGCAGATTACGCCGATT
>JAITBS010000096.1 GCA_031283515.1 Planctomycetaceae bacterium | reverse complement strand
TGCAAAGCCGAATAAAAATTAACCAAATGCGGATTCTGATCAGCAAATAATGCCTGATTGCATCTCGCATTAAGTCCAACAACACACGAACCCATAAACGGCTCAATCCATCTACCGCCTGATAACTCGCCGACATTAGACAAAATCAACGACGTCAATTTCGTCTTGATCCCTTGACGCTTAATCGGCGGAACAAGAATTTTCAACATCGTCTGTTTTAATCTTAAATTTGTTGGTTTCATTATTATTTTTAGTTATCTAGCGTTTTATCATATTTTCAAGTAGATCGCTTAACGCTTTCAAGTTTACTTTATTGCTAGAGTTATTAAAAAAGTGATTTTGAGAGTTCTTCTTTTTTTGTTGTATTCTTTTTTGTTCTCTCAATTGTAAATTTAACGTATTTCGTTCCCAGAAGACTCCGTTTGAGTAGCCTTGAATGGTTTTATCTGTTTCGGCAATCGCTAGACGTTTTTCTGTCCATAGACAATATTCTTCGTTTTGTTCAATTCCGATATATTGTCTGCCGAGTTTTTTGGCAACCACCGATGTCGTTCCCGATCCCAAAAACGGATCAAAAACAATTCCGTTTTCTGGACAACTCGCCAAGATCAATTTAGCAATTAATTTCTCCGGCTTTTGAGTCGGATGATCTGTATTCTCCGGCATCGACCAATACGGAATTGAAATATCGTCCCAAAAATTACTCGGATGAGTCAAACGAAAATTTCCGTCTTCTGTTTCTTCCCAATCTTTTGGTTGACCATTCTCACGATACGGGGCAATTACTTTTCGTTTCTGTTTGACTGCGTTTACGTCGAAATAATAATCTCCGCTCATCGTACCGAACCAGATGTCTTCTGTCGCGTTTTTCCAATTCGATTTTGAACCGCGACCTTTTTCACGCTGCCAAGTAATTCGATTTCGGACGATTACATATTCTTTCATAATTTGATACAAACAAAACGTACTCTTCCAATCTCCGCAGACATAAATTGACCCATTAGGTTTTAAAACTTTAATAATTTTCGGAAACCAATTTTTCAAGTATTCGAGATAAGTTTGGTCGTCGGTTTTGGAAAATTGGAGTCCGTTAAAATTTTTGCTTAGATTATAAGGCGGATCGATAATCAATAAATCGACAAATTCAACCGGCAACCAGTCAAGAATATTCATCAAATCAGCGCATATTGTTTTGTTTAGGATTTTCGCCGATTTCAACGAAGATTGAGGATAAATCAATAGTCGTTTGTAACGCTCGCGTTCATCGTCCGAGATTATCAATGTCCGATTTCGCAATGCGCGGTTTACTGTTTTTGTTGTTGTCATTTTGTAAAAAATTTGTTAGGGTTTTAAACTGTTCGCACCTTAATTGACTATCAGTAGGCAACAAGATCAATGTCGTCAGCCTACTGAATATTTACCATATTTTAAGCCAGATACACTTGTTGTTTGGAGTTTTTTCGGGTTGGAGATTTTATGGAGTTTATTAAATCTAATGTGATTCGGTATTTTATTGAAATTATTTATTGGTTTTATTTTTGAAATAACAATAATTACGAGGTAATCTTTTTTCAAATTGTTTTGTGTGGTTGTTGTCGAGAAATATCTATGAATTGTGTAGATTATAAAATATAGAAGATTGAAAATCAATTAAGCGGCGATTCTCTGGTCAATGATTATCGGTCATTCGACCAAGATAGATGCCGCGACGCTCTAAAAGTGAGCCGTCGGTCAGATAAAGATAAACAAGATTTTTCCGAAAATTAATAGCGTTGGTAATTTCCTGATAACGGGCTTGTGACCATTGATTCTGGGCTTGAGCAACCGTGAATGCCGTAGATTGACCGTTTTTCATTCGCTCATTTTCCGCCTCAAACATACTCTGAGCAGCAGTCACTTCCGTAACACTATGTTGAATAATCTTCAAAGATTGCATCACATTTGTGTAATATTTGTAAACATCAGATTCCGCAAGATGTATCAAATTGTCCAACGCCAATCGTTGTTGTACAAGAGTGAGGCGGGCAGCACGATCATTCGCACGAGCAGAACGATTACTGAGTTGGTGTTCCAAAGACAGCCCAATTGTTGTACTTAAATCATCCTTTTTTGCCGTTTCATTCGAGAGCGTTTGAGGATTAACAACCGCAGCATAGCCCATCCAATTAACAGACATAAAAAAATCCAGTTTCGGCAAAAGACCGTTTGTTGTTTTCAACACATCCAGTTGTCCCGATCTGATTTGTAAACGAGCCTGAGCAATATCAGGACGGTTACGTTTTGCCAGTTCAATGTGTCCGTCGCTGTTCATTAAATAATCACACGCCGGAATTAAATCGTACAATAAATCAAGATCGGAATTCCAATATTCTTTGGTATGAGGAATAATGAGTTGCATCAGAGCAATCCTCGCTGTTTCCAAATCACAATTAGCCTTGACCAGTTGAGATTCCTGCCGGCTTAATTGCGAAACAAAAGAAAAACGGTCAGCAGCAGGTTGAATACCGTTGTTGATTCGCTCAACAGTTTCTTTCCAGTTTTGCTCCGTAAGAGCATACATTTCCCTCGCCACATCAAGAGTCCGCGCAGCGGCAATATAATCCCAACCGGCTAATTCAATTTGTGCAACAAAATTTTGGACATAAGCACGAAATTCATATTGAGAAACAAGCGTGTGCAGCCGTGCTTGCCGGACATCGGCAAGATTAACTCCAAAACCGCCGCCATTGAGAAGATGTTGTTGTAACTGAATGGAAATAGTGTCCGTCACCGTATTGGTTTTTGCGTCAACTTCTTCCTCATGGGAATTGTCAAAGGAACCGTTTATGCCAAGCGTGCCGCCGGAAGTAAAGTATTTTTGAATACCAAAATCTGTTGTAACGGACGATTCAGGACGACGAGGCGGATAATAACCATTACTGTTACCATAAAGAGCATTACCGTTTTTTCCTTGTATTTTGGTTTGTAATTGCGGATCGAAATTGGAAAGAATGATTGCTTCTTTGGTTTCCGTGATTGAAGGTTGCAGTCGGTTTGAACGGAGGTCGGGATTATGGGACAGCCCTAACGAAATGGCTCCGCTTAAATTGAGTTTGAATACTTGACCGTTTTTTTGAAGTACTGTATGGAGAAATTCATTTTCACGATTACTTACAGGTGTTTGGGAAAATTTGTAAGAAGAATAATTTCTATTTTCATTTTGCCGGTTTCTTTGGAAAATTGAATCAATATAATGCGTGGACATTGTCGGACGTGTAATTGCGTTATTCCATTCGTGAATATCTTCAGTGCTTGCCGATTCGATTTTTTGAAAAACTTGTTCAAAAGAAATCGGATATTGTTGTTCCGGTGGAAGTTGTTCTGCGGTTCCCTCTGTTGTTGTTGGTGATGTTGTTAGTGTTTGCGTGAGCGATTCGGACAGCGGCGGTTCAGCGGTCGCACGATGCGTCACAAACCATTGATGATACGGAATGAAATGTCTGAACGATCCGTTATAACATCCTGTAAACAGAATAATAAAACAAAAACAATATTTTGCCCTAAATATCCAACCGTTCTTCATAGAACAGAACCTAAAGAATGATACTCATTGTTCGCATTAATAGTAAAAATTAACCATTACAGTCGGTAAAACCAACATCGGTAGAATAAAATACCAAATGTCAGAGAAGTTCTAATAATACCAGATATAACGAATAGTGGATAATTGATAATTGAGAGTGCCGCAAACGGATTACAACCCAAACCTGTCGTCATTACGGAGCAACCGTTGTGACCATTGAGTCACAACCTTCGATGAAATGTCGACTGCCTGTTACGAATTCATCCTAAGTCTTTTGTGTCAAAAAACTTACGGAAACATATAAGCGGCTGTTCACCGGATGCGGGAATTGATGTTAAACTTGTTAAACTATTGATTACAAATAGGTTATGAAATATTTCGATACAAAACACGATTGAAATGTTCACTTTAGAATATTGTTAATGTGTTCCGTTTAGTCTGATAAATAGTATCGGTAACAGATAACTATAACGTAATCAAAACGCATATTATAGATCAATGCCGCTGCCGATCAAATTTTGTACCACACCGACAATGTAGTCAGCTTCAAAGAATGAGAATTTAGGCAAAATAAGACTTTACTGAACCGTTGTATTTTTGAGATTTTTTGTTTTCCTAAAATTCGTATTTTGTGTATTTGTACTCGCAGAAATAAAAAAAAACTCATCGACAGCGGCATTGATCTATTCCAGCGATGTTTCGCCGAAAGGTTGCCTATTTGATGTTTACCTGCTTTTAACGGAAATTCCTTAGAAATCAATCCGCAAAAATTATAGTTCAGCTGACAGAGAAATAGATTATCATGACCTCTTGACAATCAAAATCAATTATTGGTAAAATAACTAGCTAAAATATTTGGTTCGTTTTTGGAATGTTCTTTTGAAATAAAATTCCGTAATCCCCTAAATTTTTTCTGAAAGGAGAAAACAATGAGTACAAACAATCCTAATACT
>JAITBS010000686.1 GCA_031283515.1 Planctomycetaceae bacterium | reverse complement strand
GAAAAATAATATTGTTCGTGCCGCAACAATACAAGACGGTATTAACGCAGCAGCCGAACTCACTGAAAAAAATGTTCAAACCGCAAACACAACGTCAAGCGGTAATGAATTGATCGAAGGCGAACCCATGTTCAAACTTGTCTTCACAAAAGAAGGACATCGCGGAGCAGTTGCAACAGGTATTGGGACGTATCAAGATTCTAAAAATCCCGATCTTGCTAATATATCGAAACGATCTGCTTATGTGCAAGCGTATATGGAAGCCAAAAAGAATTTTGCGCAAGGTTTCGCAGAAACGACCATTGAAGCAAAAACCGAATGGAAATCCGCCAGCGACAAAATCATTTCAAACGACGGAACACAAACCAAAATACGAACATCACTTAGCGTGAATACCAATGAATCGTTTCACAAGGCTATCAAGTGTTATGTTGTGAAGGAAGTCAAAGAAGTTCCAGAAAAAAAAATGGTTTACGTAACAATTATAATGACTGACCGAACACTGGGACAATTTGCCCGACCGATTCCGGCGTTGATTGACGTTAATGATTTGAAGACCGGTTTGAATCATGTATTGAAGGAGATTATGTCAGGGATTTTATTACCGGAAGGTGGGCGTGCCATTTCGACACCAAACGATGAACTTTGTTATGTCGGTTATGGAAGTGCTTTAATCGGATATTCCAAAGACGAAGATATTCGGCGTGAAAATCTGATGGATGCCCGAAAGATTGCCGAAGTGCGTGCGAAAAAAGCCTTGCTTGGTATCATCACCGGTGACCAAATCATTTGGAATTCTCAAATGCCCAGCGACGAAGGTAAAACGTTGTCGATCTTCGAAAAAGTCGGTGAAGATGACCCGACAGCAGAACTTAACGAAACCGAAAAAGCCGATTTGGAACGTCGAAAAAAAGAAATGACTGCCAAAATAATGCGTTCCGATTCTATGCAAAGTATTATCAAAGGTTCATTACCGTCCGGTGTTCAGATCAAGACTTATCGTGATAAAGAAGACGTTTGGTATTATGCAGTTGCCGTGTACAGTCCTTCGCTTACGCAAAAGGTTACGGATTTAGGTGCTCAAATGGACGCCGCTAATCCGGTTCAAGCGATTCGTTCTTCTGGACGAAGTACCGCAACAAACGGTGACGGCAGTAAAGTATTACCAATTCAAAGCGGTCAATTTAAAGACGACGACGAATACAAATAGTAGTTGATAGTTGATAGTGGAGAATGGATAGTGTCGCAAGCGGAGTAATGCCGTTTTAGTTGTAATCCGCTTGCGAACTATCCACTATAAAGATACTTCCGTTCTATAAATATAAGATACTGATGTGGTCAATATCAGAACATTCAATGTTATTGACGTATTGAGTTTATTTACAAAAAAATAAACATTACAAAATTTCAAATGGATAAAATCGTTTTATTTTGTTTCAAAGCAAGAAAAAGTGTTTTAGCACTTATTATTACTATTATTGTTGCTTTTTCCTTAGGTTCTGTCTGGACAACCAGAGTGAACGAACTTATCCGTCAAGATAATCTTGTTAAAAAAGGATATGCCGAAGTTATTATCGAAGGAGAAGGAACAACGAAAGAAAAAGCAGAACTTGATGCAAAAAAACGCTCCATCGAAATGGTTAATGGAAGTTTTATTGTTTCGGAAACTTCCCTTGAGAAAAGAGAATTTAACGAAGAAATCAACATAGATATTCAAGATTGTATTCAATCTGAAATTCTCAGATACTGGAAAGACAATGAAGGTTTTTTTCATGTCGAAATCAAAGCCGTTATCAAAAAGAAAAATGAATTGTAGTTTTTTGTGATTTCATAAAACATGATGCAACATATCGAACACGAAAAAAATATAAATCCCCAAAACAATAAACTGAATAAATATCAGCTGTTGTTAGATTTTTTTAGTACGAATACTCCCAACAACCAACCGGCGAAGTATCAATGGTTACTGGATTTTTTCTGGTCGTTTACTATCGGCGGAGTTATTGGTGAATTGTTTGGGTGTTATCTTTCGTGGTATTTTCTATCGTTAATCTATTTACATCATTCTATTGTTTTGGGAATATTATGGGGTGGACTTTGTTATGTTACGGCACAAATTATTATTCGGTTAAAACGTTCACAGATAAAAGAAATTCGTCTTGATTTTATAGGAAAACAAATCTCTCATCTGTTTAAACAAAGACGTTATCTTACCTGCGAAAATGTTGTTCGCCAATTATTGGCAACCTCATCGAAAACGATTCAATCACCGGAATTAGTTCGGTGTGTTATGAGTATAACTCCGTATATTGAAAATTATAACAGAATTGTTTTCACACGTTTTTTACATTTTTTATGGTTTATATTGGGCGGAGCAGCTTTTGCTTTTGTTACGGAAAGAATCCTCTGGTCTAAAAATCTACTTTTCAATGAATTACAGAATAACTTCAAAATTATTCCCGAAAATTTTATTAGACCTCTCTCTGATGGTATCCTTCTCAGTTGTTGGTTTATTCTTATTGTTTTTATTCTCGGAGTTCTATTAACTTTTTTGGGTAAACGATCTTCCATCAGGTTAAACGCAACAATTTTGGGTATTGCCGTTCCTATCAGTTGTTTATTACCTATTGTTTTCTCAATTCTATTGCCAATGTTTCGTGAATATATCATCCAAAATTCAAACAACGACTCTGGAATAGAACGAATCGTACAATTTATATCGTATATTTTTTTACTAAATTATCCGGTACTTTGTTTTCTAATGTCTGCAACTATCTTTTCATTGACAAAGAATATTTATCAGGAAAATAAAATATTCCATCTTCCAAATCAATTGTTTATTTATATTTTTGTACTGTTTTTGTTGCGTGATTGGAAACCTGCGATTTATTTGCCTGACGCTTTTTCTTATGCTTTTTTAATGGTTAACTCTGGTTTGTTCTTTTCGTTAGAAGAATTCACCAATGAGAAAGATCATAAACAATTGTCTGTAAATCGAATATGGTTGTTAATTCCTGCTTGTTGTCTTGTAGTGGGGTTCTTTAATGCTACGTTAGAATCCGCTTGGATAAAATTCTTTTCGGTTATTACTGCTTTATTGGTAGGTGGTTTTTGGTCAGCACGGGAAATGTCAGTAAGAACATTAATCAAATTATTCTTTTTTGCAGTTGTTATTCTTACTTTCTATAATATGTTACGGAATTTGAACGGTATTTCAACAGTGTTACCATGTCTGTTTGGAATTTGGGCGGCAAATTGTTTTTATGTAGCATTATTAAACAAAGAACAAGTTTTTATTCGTGTCACGTTTTGGGACAAAATTGTCAAATTATATTTACGTATCCGTTATGTGAATGTGGGTTATAGTGTTCAATATCTCACACAAACAGAATGGTTCAAAAAATATTGTGTTCCTGTTCCATACAAAGAAACACCCTCAAAAGTTTCTCCACCGCCACTTCCGCCGCAATTACCACAAAACAAACAACACTGAACAAAAAATTCTGTAACTATTCCGGTAATAATTAAAAGTACCAAAATGGAATGAAACACCAATTACCAGCATAAACTGATTCAATGTCGGCGGCTATATCCAAAAGTATCTACACATTTTTGTAATATAT
>JAITBS010000558.1 GCA_031283515.1 Planctomycetaceae bacterium | reverse complement strand
TTTGTAAGACTCGCCACTGAACACATTAACAATGTTCTAAAATGAACATTTAATCGTGTTCTGCGTTGAGATGTTTCCTAACTTGTTTATAATCAACACTTTAGAATCAATTCCCGAACATGGTGAACAACGCCGTTTTGAAGAGTGAACCCGAAAGTGAACAGCAATTTATATGTTTTTGCAATTATTTATGAAACAAAAAATACATCGAACTTGTAATGAGGTCTTCGACCTGCGGACTTGCATCGATAACAAACTTCTGTCTGGAAGACTGAAGTTCCATCATCGCTGGTTTTATGATTGGGCTCGTTTAGTTTTGCTTTTCAGACGATGTTGAGGTGAGGTGTTTACCGTAGGTCGCACTGCGATTGACCTACAGTTATAAAAATGATACCCTTTCAGAGGTGAAGAATCAAAAATAAAAATTCCACTGAATAATTACGATAAGTTTGAATAATTACGATAAGTTTAATGAAAATATTCCAACAGATGACATTGGGGCTCAGTCTGGCAAGTCAAGCAGTTCTTTGGCTGGCGGGAATTTTTGCGGTTATCGGTCTTTTGTGGCGTGAACCACCAAATATCAACACGGGATATAACAGTATTGCTGTTTTGGCGTTAACCGTTTGGGTTGGTTTTCTGATGTTCCTGTCCCGCCTCCCACAACAACCACAAAATACAATAAAATACAATATTTTTTGGATTCCCGTTTTGTTAATCGGATTCCTTTTGCCGTTTCCTTTGTTGATTCTTTATGTTTCCTTACTGGGAATTACCGAACTCTTCCGGTGGTTGCCGGCAGGCAGAATATACAAAAATAATACTCTTCCGGTAATTACACCGGTTGAGAACGATTCTGAGCAAGAAGATTATTTTGATGATTCCATTACACAAAAAATTGTCCGCCGTTTCAGCGAAATAGGAAAAGATCGATTGGAAGGAACGTTTCTGGTTGGATTTCAAAACGAACAATTAACAGTAACTGTTCATATTCCATTTTGTCCCATTTTTGAATCCGAACCCAATGTTGAAGTTTTTCTGCTTGACGATGTTGATGTTAAATGGAACATTTTTAGACCGCGTACTTTTGGTGTTCGAATTGACCTTAAAAGAAATTCCTGTAAAATACAACAAGTTCGTATTCTGGTTGTCGCAGAATAAAAATCAAAACAGTATTATAAAACTGTTTTCAATATCACGATGAACCTGTTTTTTTCCTCCCAACATCGAACTCGTCATCAAGCCCGAAAACGTTTGAAATTCCGTTTTCCTTGGGCATTCCTTGTGTTTAATTTAGGACTTTGTTGCTTTTTGTTTTGGAGTATTCTGTTCGGGGATCAACAAACATGTTTTCGTGACGAATCTCATTTTCACTATCCGCTTTTCCGATATGTCCAAACGGAATTAAACGCCGGCCGATTTCCACTCTGGACTCCGTACGATAATATCGGTCAACCTTTTTTCGCAAACGCCTCTATTGGAATTTTGTATCTGGGGAAACTGATATTTTTCCTTCCTTTTGATTTTGCTTTATTGTACAGTTGGTACATCGCCGGTCATGTCTTTCTTGCAACATTAACCGCATACCGTTTAATGCGGTTTTGGCAAATCAGTTCGTGGGGAGCAACTTTGGGAGCATTGTCTTACGGTTTCTGTGGAGCAGTTTTCGGACAATATTGCAATCCAACTTTTCTTGTCGGAGCGGCTTGGGTTCCCGAAGCGATTCTATGGGCAGATCGCGCATTGATTCGACGTTCATTTCGTAATGCTCTTATCTGTGCGGTAATTCTTTCTATTATGTTATTAGGTAGTGATCCGCAGGCAGCATTTCATGTCGGTTTGGCTGCAACTCTGTTAGCGTTATTCCGTTGGCGGCGTGAACAGATTCTTCTGAAAACCGCCGGAGCAGTTCTTGATAATAAACCATCATTTTCTCTTTTTTCGTTACGTTCACTTGTTGGATTGATTCATAATCGGATTGTTTTACTTGGTATTATCGCGGGAACAACCTTTCTGCTTTCGGCGGTTCAGATTCTTCCGTCCGGTGAATATGCGAAACATTGCGACCGTTCCGGTTACAAAAATCCTCGCTCAATCTGGGAAATCCCAGCCTTTTTACTGGCAGATGAAAAAAATCTGGCTAAAGATGAAATTATTTTCGACGATACCGCCGTTTCAACACGACAATCGGCAGATGTTAGCCGGTTAACGCGTTGGCAACGGATTTTCAATGGTATTTTTCAATGGGGTATTCTTGATTCTCATCAATTTGTTTCCTACAACTTCAGTACTCATCCGCTTAATTTCGTATCGTATATTTGGTCTAATGTTACAGGAAGAAATTTTCCGCAAAATACGGCGTGGTTTGGGACAGTTTTTCGTTATATTAAATCTCCCGACTGGCATTTTACTCTTTATGCGGGAATTGTTCCATTTTTACTTACGGTTCTGATGCTCCGATTTCGGTTACGTTCAACGAGTAATATTCGGATTGTCTGGCTTTCCTGGCTTTTTGTCATTACAGTACTTGGCGGTATTGGGTATTACGGACTGGGTTGGATGCTGACTTTTTGTTTTAATATTCCGATGGAACAGAATCCGATTTCCGCTCCGGTTGGCGGAGTTTATTGGCTTATGCAGGTTTTGATCCCCGGTTATATTCAATTCCGTTACGCACCCAAATTACTGACCTTCGCTGCTTGTCCTATGGCAATTCTGGTTGGTTACGGTTTTGATTTATTGTTGCTGAATTTTGTTCAAAAAACAGCGGATTCCGGTTCTATAAAACCTGATTGTATCCGGTTATTGAAGCGTTTTAAACAAATTGCGGTTGGTATTATTTTTATTTCGATTCTATTGCTTCTTCCTGCATCCATGCAAAGTGAATGGAATAATCTTGCAGCAAAAATTCCAGCCGGCGAATTTAACGGTCCCTTCAAACCCGATCTTGTCCAAAAACAAGTCATCGGCTCGTTAATCCAAACAATATTGGTTTTATTTTCCGTTCTTTTATTATTACGTTACAGAGGGCATATTCCTGCAACGGTGTTTTCGATGATTCTTTTGGGAATTGTTGCGGCGGATTTGTATATTTCTTGCAGACCGACATTGTTTTTGATGGATCGAAGTCAATATTACAAGAATCACCCTGAATTTGTGAAACGAATAGAACGTCCTAATGATTTTATGCCGATTCGCATTCATCAGAATCTCAAATCACCGCAGCGTTGGTGTTTGGAATCTTCTCCGAATCGTGAAACGGAATTTCGTATTTATGAACGTCAGTTAATGCAAATGCAGCATCATTACGATGCTCCGCGTAATCATTTCGGTAATTTACCTGTTGCGAAGGCGATTGAATCAGGAACAATGAGTCCTTATTCTTATGTTGCGTGGGTGCGGAAAAATATACGCAACGATTATCGGTTTGAAAATAATCTTATGTTTATTGGTGTGGAATATGTATTGATGGATGTTTCCAAACCGCTTGACCCCAATCTTGCAACAATACTTGTCTCTCCCAATCAAGCGGATACACCGGCAGATTGGCCCGAAAATACAGTTCTTTGGCAGTTGAAAAATCCCCGCCAACGGACTTGGATTGAAAGAGAAAATAAAGGAGATACCAAAGAAAATATTGATATAAAAAATCAAAACAAGGCAATAGAAAAAACCGAACATGAATTTTCCCGTATTATCCATTACGAACCGAATAATCTTATTATTGAAGCAAAATTATTGGAATTTGGAACGGTAATTCTTTCCGATCAATTTTGGCCCGGTTGGAAACTTTGGATTGAAACACTTTCGGAGGATGGTCAACAGGTTATTTCATCTAATTCGGGCAGTATTCAGCCGATTAAAGAAATTTTTAGGGGAGTTAATCTTCCTGCCGGACATTTCCGTTTGATTTACCGTTACGTTCCTGACTCATTTTGGCAAGGTGCTATTTTATCAGGAATAAGTTGGTTTATATTTTTGGTGTTGTTTTTTATCGATATTTTTG
>JAITBS010000556.1 GCA_031283515.1 Planctomycetaceae bacterium | reverse complement strand
CTGTTGTTAGAAACTCAAAAAGATTCGCTGTTGGATTAAAGGTGAATTTTCCTGTTACTATATCGAATGTATCATATTTACCTTCCAAAGAATAAGAATTTCCATTGAGCAAAATCTGTTTCAATTCCGGCGTACTGATCGAATAAGAATGTCCTGATTTACCGGTAATCGCAGTGTTCAAATCTAATTCCGAAACAGCCGCATCGTCTTCGTCTTTAGAAACAGTAGTAATCTTGGAAACTTCAGGATTGGACTCCTTGCCGAAGTGAATTTTAATATCTTTTGTTGCTGTTCCGCCGTTGTTGTCATTTAGCGCAACTGTAATTGTGTAATCGCCGTTTAGTTTGTACTTATCGGGATTGGCAATCGAAATGATTCCTGTTGAGTCGATCTTAAAACCGTAACCTGACGAGGTTGAATCAATACTGAATGTCAGGTTTGTTGCGTCGTTCAGATCGGGATCCTTTTTTGTGAACTGCGGATTTATGGATAGATTATCCTTTGAATTTGAGGCAAAACTAAAATTATCATATTGACAATTTAATTCCGGTACATTATTGGCACCATAGATTCGGAATAAAACTTTGCCGATGGGATATGTTGCACCGCTTGCGCCGCGTACAGAAACAGAAACCGGAACCGCAACATCCAACCATTGACCGGCACCAAGTTTTTTGTAACTTGAAGAACCCGACCAAAAGATAAGATTACCGGAAGAATCAATGTTGACGGAACCCAGTGAGTCGGAACCCAATGGATTTTCTGTTCCGCCGCTCCACTTTTCAAAAACAATAGGCGTTGCTCCAAGACCTACAGAATAAGCATCCAATCCGTCTGGAAGTGTCCAACCATCAAGAATAACAGATTTTGATACAGAAATCTCCGGTACGGTGCCGTTGTTTTCTGTTGCGGAATATTTTCCGTTATCTCCGATAGTTTGATTGCTTTGACCTGTTGGTTCTGTTGCAGTTCCGGCGATTGTTAATTCGATTGTTCCAAGACCTGTCAAACCGTATTGTGTATCGGTAATGGTGTATTGAAATTTCAGTTTAAGCGAATCGCCTTGTTTCAAATATTCAAAGTTTTTATTCGGCGTGAATACAAAATTACCGTTTTCATCAAGCGAGGCAACTGTTGTCAGCGAAACACCGTTTGGAAGTGTACCGAAACCGCTTGCGTTGACAATAGTTAATCCGGTCGTTTTGAAGCCTGATGTTCCGGCAATTGCCGGCAACACTTTTCCTGTCTGTTGATTTGTTTCCGATGTCTGTAAAACTAAGGTTTGAACAGTTGGTGCGGCAACCGGATTCAAATTGATCGTTAATGTTTTCGAAACAACTCCGCCGCTGACACTTTTTACTGAAACATCAATAGTAATAACAGAATTGGCATTACGATTTTTAAGTTTCGACGTATCAATATTAAATGTTCCGGTTGTTGTGTTGAATCCGGTAATCAATCCGTCATTGGCTTTAACAGTTTCCTCTTTAACATTTGAAAACGAATAAACAAAACCGGCTGCATCTTTCTTGTCGGAATCCGTAACTGAAAATCCGGCATTTACCGGTTTGACCGGATTGTTGAGATCGTTTGAAATTATTTGAAACACCGTTTGACCGGCTGTAAGAACAGACGGATTATCTTTACCGTTTACGGTAAAACGTAACGTTCCGGTGTTCGGCGATTGTCCGTATTCGTCTTGAACTCCGTAATACACTGTTATTGTCAGTGTTTCGTTCAATCCGAGATCATCGAAAAAAGAATCCGAAACAGTAAAAGTTACTCCGCTGCCGGTCAACGATAAATATTGCTTCAGCTTTTCCGGCGTGTATTTTGAATTGTGTACGGTATTGGAAGAAGACGCCGTCTGAATAACCGGATTGACAACCGATAACTTGGCTCCATGATCAGAATCCGTCCAACGTGCCAGAATATCGGTTGTTTTGATTGTTCCTGAACCGGCAGACTGGTTGAACGTTAAACTGACCGGTTCGGAATTACTCAATATCGGTAACTCATTTTGACCGGTTACAGTAAATACCGCCGTAAATGTATATTCGTTACCGTAAACATCTTGTGTTGCCACAGGAACATTTACTTTTTCCGTTTCACCCTGTGCCAGTTGTTTGACCCTATCCGTACTGGGCGTGAATGTCAAAGAACCATTCGTTTGAAGTGTTATCGTTCCCTGACCATTCGGCAATACCTTACTTTGACCGGCTTGAAGCGATTGACCGGCAATACTTTGAACCTGATGATTGGACGGAATTGTAACATTACCATTGCCGTTATCTTGAAGTGTGGGCGGCACGGGATTATGTGTTACGACGGAATACGATTTTATTGTTCCGGAAGTTGAGTTTGCATTTTGTTTTGCTACGGTATTATCCGTCATGTCAATTTTACCGTCACCATTCACATCCACTTCAGGATAGTATTTGGCAATCGGCATCACCGAAGCCGCTCCCGCATAACTGGTGTTTGCCAAAAGATTATTGTAATAAGCAACTCGATTCGCCCAACCGCTTGGCTGTTGTTGTTGCGCAATCGCCGCCAACACCAGAACTTCCAAACCGGATTTGCTCAAACTCTCTTGAGAAATAACAAACGTAAAATTCCCCACACCGCTATCCGCCGAAACAAAAATCGAATAAGAACCCGTTGCCAGCATCGCCGAAGCACTACTCAATGTTGTTCCGTTAACACTATTCGATAACCCAATTGCTTGACCGGTTGAACGATTGAACAAACGAAGAGGTGAAGGATCAAGTGTACTGCCGTTTGACCGTTGAACAGTGAAATCAAACTGTGTTGTGGTATTCCCGTTTGTTGTCAGATCGAACTGAATTTCCGCAGGGTCATTCTGTTGAGCATAACCTGTTACCGGTCCCAAGACATTTACTGAAAGCAGTTCCCGCGATTCCAGCGTCTCAAACCGCGCTAATCGCCGTGTTCGCCATCCATGGGGACGCGTTTCTTGTGATACAATGATACTGCTTAACAGATTTTTTAAGTTTCGTAAAAATGTCATTTTTCTCTTTCTTCGTTGTATGCGTACGTGTGTCCGGCACTGAATACTTCACGGATGGCTCGAAAAAACCAACCCAACTGTAATCAATTAGGAATGACCGATTGGTTTGTTAAATCAACAAAATAAACAAACAAAATAAACAACAAACGAAGAATAGTTATTTCTCACGTATCACTCAAGACTATTTTCAAGATTTTGAAAAAATTTATTGAAGGCAAGTCCGCAGATTACGCAGATTATCACAGATTTTGTAAATTTCAGTCCGCAGATTACGCAGATTATCACAGAATTTGTAATATATCAGTGGAATTATTCTCGTCCAGAAAGGACAGTATAAGCCAGCCCTACCCAACGGGTAGGGTTACAAAATCATCATCAACAATTTCGCCCTGAAAGGGCAATAGAGTTGAGAGTGGAGAGTGGAGAGTACAATTCGTAAATATCGAAAATCATTGCAGAATGGGATTGCTCCCCTTAAATATCTTTGATGTTAGTTTATAATAGGAGGACTTGGAAGTTTATTTTTTGCTGTAAATCCTGATTTTTTTCAGGTTCCTCATATAATTTTCCCATTTATGTCCAATCTTGTTGTCTGTTTTAAGGAAGCACCCGTTGAGCAAACATTGATTGACCGAATTCATACGGCTTGGTCTGAAGTTGATATTATTAATGTGGGGCAAAAAGATATCGCATCGGCACTTATGGACGCGGATTATTTTTGTGGTCACGCCAAAGTCCCCGTCAATTGGGATGCTCTTGTTCAGCAACATCGGATTCGTTGGATTCAGTCGTCGGCAGCAGGAATGGACTGGCTTTTAGTTCCGTCAGTCATCCAGTCAAGCATAAACATTACCACCGCTTCCGGTGTCCTCGCCAATCAGGTCGCCGAACATACCCTTTCTCTCATTCTCGCCTGGATGCGGAACCTCTCGACCTTTCATCGTGAACAGTACGACTCAACCGTATCGGATTACCGGAAATTCATTCGACGACCAACACATGATCTCACCGGTCTAACAGTTGGGATTGTCGGTTTCGGCGGAGTTGGACGGCGTTTATCAGAAGTTTTGGCTCCCTTCCAAACCCGAATTGTGGCAACAGACCTGTTTCCAACCGAAAAACCTCCTCATGTCGCTCAACTTTGGCCTGCCGATCAATTGGATAAACTGCTTGCAGAATCCAATGTTGTGGTTCTCTGTCTCCCATTAAATACCCAAACAAATGAATTATTCAATATTGAACGTTTCAAATTATTCCGAAAAGAGGCTCTTTTTGTAAATGTTGCGCGAGGGCAACTTGTTGTTACTCAGGATTTGGCAGATGCTTTGAAACAAGGATTGATTGCCGGAGCTGTCATGGATGTTACCTCGCCGGAACCCTTGCCGCCGGAACATTCGCTGTGGGATTTTTATCCCAATGTCCTTATCACTCCCCATGTCGGAGGACAATCGCATCGGCGATTCGAAGATGTCGTTGATATTTTTATCGCCAATATTTCACGCTGGAAAAAGAAACAACCCTTGATTAATTTTCTCACACCAGAAGGAAAACAACTCGGTTTTCCGATTCGTTGTGCTGATTATCCGCTTTGGATTGATGTTAAGAAACAGAGTTACGAACAACAATTACCCTCAACAGAAACCGCCAACGTCAATGGAAATCGAAAAATCGGAATGAAACGGCAAGAAACATTACCGGATTCCACCACCGAAATATTTGAAAATTCTGTAACTCACTTTTTTCCAGGTACCGGCGTAAATGAATGTTCGGAAATTCTGCGTGAAGAGTATTACAATTTGCTGGATATGCAGAAAGTCCATTGGGAGGAAGATATTCATTTCAAGGAAATGCTCGGTCAAGGCGGTCAAGGTGTTGTGTTTCTTAGTGAGCAACGCGGAACGGATGGTTTTATTCTTCCCATTGCCATCAAAGTTTTTTCACCGGAACGCTTTCCCAACGATCTGCTTTATGAAGAAGAAATGTGTAATATGGCGTTAATCACTGCCAAAGTGGCAAAAATACAACATGATCATCTTTTGTCTGTTTACAATTGGCGTGCTACGAATCGGATTCGGTTTATGTCAATGGAATGGGTAGATGGTTTTGATTTGAGCCAACTTTTGCGTCAGGAAATGCTTGACCATCTTCAGAAAAAAGTTGTTTCGGGAAGGTGGAAATATCTCAATAATGTTGTGGTAACAACCGGAATTATGCATCCGCGTTTAATGCCGGGTGTGGCGATTCCGATTATTCGTGATTGTCTTGGAGCACTTGGGGCATTGCACCGTGAAGGAATTGTTCATGGTGATGTGAAGCCGTCGAATATTATGTTGAAACGAACCGGCAACGCAAAACTTGTTGATATTGGTTCCGCATTTGAAATTGAAAATCGTCCGCCGATGCGTCCGTACACATTGGCGTATGCTGCTCCTGAAGTTCTGGAAGGCAAGGATATTACGCCGCGAAGTGATATAGCGAGTCTGGGTTATGTACTGATTGAGATGCTTTCCGGTCAACGGCTTTTTGGTGTCAATTCTGATCTGAAAGGACTTGACGGGCGGCTTTTGCTGGCGAGTCAACTTCATAAAATTCTTCCGCCAACAGTGGCATCGAGTGAGATGTTGATGGATTTTTGCAAGAGTCTTATTGCACCGGATCCCAACAAACGTTTTGAAAACGCTGAAGCTGCCGAACTTTTTAAGAATGGAGCTGCTGATTTCCAACGTCAATTAGTTAAAGGTGATCTTTCGTGCGAACCGGAACCGGAAATACGAAATTGGCTTGACGATCTCGAAGAATATCACTAAACTCAAAGTCGTAACGGTTGAGCCGTAATGACAACAGGTTTGGTGTTTTCTTCAATTGCCGTCCGTCAACAGAAGCACATCGGCAAGTACGCCAATGTGAACGGCGGGTTTATTGGATTGGATTGGATTGTTTAAAACTTTTCGGCAAAAGGTCGCCTGCTTTTTAATTTCATGCCTTAAACAAATTGACGAAAATTCCACTGAATAAATTATTAATTTTTTATTCCGATGTCCGAACAAGTTTCCAATTGGGTTCTTCATTTAGCAGAGGGTGACGAAGAAGTTGCGAATAAAATATGGAACGAATATTTTGGCAGATTGGTTCGGTTGGCACGCCGAAAATTGGATGGTATGCCTTTGCGTGATGTTGACGAAGAAGATGTTGCTCTGAGTGCGATGAACAGTTTTTATCACGGAATGACCCTGCAAAAATTCGGGAATATCAAAAATCGCGAAGATTTGTGGAAACTCCTCGTAACAATCACCGCAAGGAAAGCAACCGCAAAATTACGACGGCATTATGCCCAAAAACGCGGCGGCGGAGGTATTCGCGGAGAATCGGTTTTCGGACAAAAAGACGAATTAAATCGTGATGGTATTGGTAATGTTCTCGGTACGGAACCAACTCCAGAGTTAGCTCTTGCTGTTGCGGAAAACTGCCAGATTTTACTCGATAAACTCGGTGATGAAACTCTTCGGCAAATTGCAATGATGACACTGGAAGGACATCGTACCGAAGAAATCGCCGTAAAACTCGGTTGCGTCCGCCGCACCATCGAACGGAAAATCGAACGTATTCGGGAAATCTGGAGCGAAGAAAACCCCGTAAATAACCAAATCAATGATTCTGCCAATTGATTTACCAACTTTATTTGAGTTACGGCGAAACAATATGCAGAGTGGAAAACGTTACCTCTTGACACAATATTTGATATGTAATACAATACACTCTCTTTGATGCAGCCGCATTATGCTACAAAAAAAATAACACGGAAAAAGCATGGAAAACAAAGTTGATATGAAATATAGTTTCTTTTCGGAAGAAGAACCGACTGAAGAACAATTAGAATGTCTTATGCGTGAAGTGGCAGAAGAGGCAAAAGAAACTTTTGAAAATACGTTGAAAAAATACGAAGAAAAAATGAAAGTCGAAATCGCCCTCATGCGCGAACAACGGCAAAAATTAAGAGAAAAATGAAACGAACCCTCCAATGAGTAATTTATGTTAAAACCAATATTGATCATCATCGCAGGTCCTAATGGTTCCGGTAAAACTTCTTTAACGGCAAAGATATTGAAACACGAATGGACTGAAAATTGTGTGTATATTAACCCTGATGAGATTGCCCGTGAAAAATATGGAGATTGGAATTCTTCCAGTGCCGTGTTGAATGCGGCAATTTATGCAACAAATTTAAGAGAACATTGCCTGTTAAACAAGGAAAGCATGATTTTTGAAACAGTTTTGTCGGCGGCGGATAAAATTTTGTTTATTGAAAAAGCAAAGCGTGAAGGATATTTTATCAGGTTGTTTTTTATTAGTACGGAAAATCCTGCTGTCAATATATTCCGTATCGCTAAAAGAGTGCTTAATGGCGGACATGATGTTCCGCCGCCTAAAGTTATTAGCCGTTACTATAAATCAATTGCCAATTGTGAAGATGTAGCAAAAACCGTAGATAGGTTCTATGTTTACGATAATTCGGTAGAAAATGAATCTCCTAAATTATTGTTTCGGGCAGAAGAAGGAAAACTAGTAAAAAAATATTCCGACATCAACGTATGGGCAAAAAATATTTTTGAAAAACTAAAATAAATGCAACTATATTTGTACTGTGTGTATTTATAAAAATTACTTTCATAATGATTCAGTGGAATTTTTTACAACACGAACGACACGAAAAGAGTCAAAACAAAAAATTCGTATTTTTCGTGCTGTTTTGTGTGTTTCGTGTTGTAAAATAGAAAACATTATAAAATATGACTGCAAGAGGTAGAGTTATTCAGCAGACTTTTTGTAAAGATATTGATTCAGTAATTTTCTATTTTGATGACCTTTAACCTTTAATATGGGAGATTTTTTTATGGAAATGAACCGTAAAGAATTTTTGAAAACGCTTGGAGTTGCGGGAACGGCTGCGGCTGTTGGTAACTTCGGTGCGTTGGATGTTTTTGCACAGAATAGCGACCAAACCGGTGTGCCGGATTTAGTTGCAGTAATGGGCGGCGAACCCGATGTGATGTTCCGTAAAGCCATTGCGGAACTCGGCGGAATCGGGAACTTCGTCAAGAAAGATCAGAAAATTGTTGTCAAACCGAATATCGGTTGGGACAAAACACCGGAAATGGCAGCCAATACCAATCCGATTCTGATTAAGGAATTGGTGAAACAAATACTTTCCGCCGGAGCTGCTGAAGTGGTTGTGTTCGATCACACCTGCGACGAATGGAAAAACTGCTACAAAAACAGTGGAATTGAAGCTGCTGTTTTGGAAGCGGGTGGAAAAATTGTTCCGGGTAACGATTCCCGATATTATCGTGACGTTGAAATTCCGGACGGTAAAATCCTGAAAAAAACGCAAATTCATGAAGCGTTACTGAATTGTGATGCGTGGTTTAATGTTCCTGTTCTCAAGGTTCATGGCGGTGCCAAAATGACGATTGCTATGAAAAATTACATGGGACTTGTTTGGGACAATAAATGGTTTCACAAAGAAGGTTTGCAACAATGTATTGCGGACAGTTGCACTTGGGTGAAAAGACCGGTTCTCAACATTGTTGATGCTTATCGGATTATGAAAGCAAACGGTCCAAAAGGGAAATCGGAAGCCGATGCTGTTTTGGTGAAGGCATTGTTTATGTCCAAAGATATTGTTGCGGTTGATGCTGCTGCAACGAAATTCGCTCAACGATTTACCAATGTTACGCTGGAAGACGCTGCACATATTGGTATTGGCGAAACAATGAGACTCGGTACGACCAATCTCGATAGTCTTAATATCAGACGAATTACCGTGTAACAAAAAATCCTGAACGTAAGCAACCTTTTACCACAAGGTTGCTTACAGATTGTTATTGATTTTTTGTAACCGTTCACGGTTGCCCTATTTTTACAACGCCTTATCGACAGGGATTTCAGAACAAGATCGAACGCTTCAATGGTGAGATACAACAAAAATTTTGGCGACGAAAATATTTCAAAAATATTCGGCAGGTCAGACAACATTTGAAAAAATGTGTTCTCGAACATCGGTTGCGGCAACAATCCAATATTTTGACCGTGCCGTATCGTAGGAAGTTTCCCAAAAAATTGGAATTGGGACGAAACAACATTACCGAAGTTGACCAATGCAATGATTATTTATTTGCGAAGAACGGACGCTTAGGGTTATGTTTCTTTTTTGGAAAAAGATTTTTTTGTACATCGACATTGGATCAATCGACTGATGCGTGTGGAGGTCGATTTGACAAAAGGCGTCATTCGATTTTACACATTGAGACATTCTGATTGGAAGAAATATCGACTCATAAAAAAAACAAAATTTAATCTCTTAAAAATACTAAAAAATAAAAAAAGAAACAAAAAAATAAAAGTGCAAGCGTTCGTGTGACACCCAATGACAAAACTCGTCAGAAAAAGTGTCCCACGAACCCTTGCACTTGACCCGAAATCATTATGGTTGAGATAATACACGAAAATAAAAAATATGTCAATCCCCCCTAAAAACATTCCTATTACAGAGCGGAAATCACATACCAGAAAGTTTGTAAGAGTCTATTTTAATTTTTTTTCGGCAAAACCGGTGTTGGTAAGGCTGGTGCAAGTTTGGGTGTTGATTCGGTCGTAACCGGTGTCAGGTTTTCCATGTCAACCGCCTCCGGAAATTCAACAACCGCATCACCTGTATAAGGCTCTTTGGAAACCGTATTGTATGTTCCAATATCTCCGTATATTTGCGAAACATTGCCCAAACACCAACTCATCCGCGCCGTCTCAATCTGTTTGATATGTTCCATGTCACTCGTGTTACGGACAATTCGCGGTGTCAGAATCACCAACAACTCCGTACGACGACATTTGTTGTATTCGTACTGAAATAATTTACCAAGAATCGGAATATCCGAAAGCAACGGGACCTTACGATGAAGTTCCTGATTCTCCTTTGAAATCATGCCGCCAAGTACAACCGTTTCATTATCTGCCGCACAGATCATTGTCATCGTGTGAATCCTATCAATCGTCGGAGAACGAATCTCACGCCCGTTTTCAACTCCCACTGTTACCGCATCAACACTGCTAAGTTTTGATTTCTCCACCATCACAAGCATCACCACATTGCCCTCAGGACTGATATTCGGCTTGACCATCAACATCAAACCAACCTTTTCATCTGCAACATTAGGTGAAGAGGAATAGTTGTTGACAGTCGTTCCCTTGTAACGCGGCACCATTTGACCAACATGAATAAACGCTTGTTGATT
>JAITBS010000554.1 GCA_031283515.1 Planctomycetaceae bacterium | reverse complement strand
TTGCCACCGAAGCAGTTACCAAAAATCACCGTCTTCGGAATGTTAATTCTGAAACGTTTGAGCAAAAATTGGTTGAAAAATTAGGAAAACGTTTTGTACCGGTTCGTAATATCGAAGCGTCGTCGAATCTTTCACGTTTTCGTTTTCCGGTTAAGGATGGCACTGATGTTGAACTTTCGATTGATCGTCAGAACGGTATTACAACAATTATTGGTTCTGCGCCGATGGTTGAGAGTTGTCTTCAAATTGTCCGGTTGCTGGACTCGCAGGAAAACACGGAGTTTATTCCGATACAACCGTCCAACCGTGTATTATTTCGTCAGACCGCGCAAATTCTTAATCGAGAAACGCAAACACCAACGCAAACATCGCCGCAAACACCGGCACAGAAACTGGCACAAAATACGTCAACACTTCCACGCAGCGGCGGCGACCAACCTTCCGCAACTTTTGTAACTCCCAATACGCCAACTCCCAATATAAATCCTAATACGGTTGCGCAAAACACCGCAACTCCCAATTCCGAACCAATAACAGCAGGTATTGTCGGACCGGTTCAGATTGATATTATCGAAGGTCTTGACGAAATGGTGGTGATTCGGGGAATGCCGAAAGATGTTGCGGCGATTCGGGATATTCTCAACCAGATTCAAACCATGAGTCTTGAGCATGACCCCATCATCGAATTGGTTCTCATGCAACACGCCGATTCTTATCGGATTTGCCAGATGGTTCAGCAACTTTATTCGCAGGTTTATTTGGCGCGAAAAGGCAGTATTACCATGTTGCCGCTTATTAAACCGAACACAATTTTATTGATCGGGAAACAAGACAATATCAATACGGCAAAAGAACTCATTGCGAAATTGGATACTCCAGTTGTGCCGGAATCGGGATTTCAGATTTTCCGGCTCAAAAATGCTTCGTCGGATACGTTACAAACACAGATTACACAATTTTATTCCAATCGTCCTGATGTTAATCAAGGTTTGGAGCCGCGTATTTCTATTGTCAGTGATGCCCGAACCAATGCGTTGATTGTTCAGGCGAATCCGCGTGATATGCTCGAAGTTGCCTCGATGATTTTGCAACTTGATTCGGAAGGCAGTGATGCAACAAATATTGTCAAAACGTTTCCGCTTAAAAATGCCGTTGCTTCCGAATTGGCAACGACCTTGCAAAACGCTATTTCAGGAACAACTTCCGCAACCGCCGGCGGCGGAGGATTTGGCGGCGGATTCGGCGGCGGAGCCAACGCCCAAAACACGCGAACACGAAGTCCTATGGTCTCTATGGGAACATTGGACAAAGACGGCAACTTACAACGTGCCAATGTTTTATATGATGTTCGGGTTGTTGCGGATACACGGAGCAATATGTTGATTGTTACGGCACCGCCGAACAGTATGCCGTTGATTGAAGCGTTGATCAAGCAGCTCGATCAACTTCCGTCGGCGGAATCACAGATTAAAGTGTTCACGTTAGCGAACGGCGATGCTTACACTTTGACAACGGTTCTCACGCAATTGTTTGCCCAAACGTCCACAACCGGCGGCGGATTCGGCGGCGGAACACAGGCAACCTCGTCGATGGCAACAGTTCGTCCGGGTATTGAAGAAGGCGAAAGTACCTTAGTTTCGGTGCGGTTTCAGACGGATACCCGAACAAACAGTATTATTGCTTGCGGCAGTGCCGGTGATATGGCGGTGGTGGAAGCGTTACTGATTCGCCTCGACGAAGAGAATATGAATAACCGCAAGGTCATGATTCTCAAACCGCTCAATTCCCGCGCTTCGGAAATCGCCGCAGTTATCAATAATTACGCAACAAATGAACGGCAACTCGAAATTCAGAACAGCAGCATGTACTTGCCGCAAAGTCCGCAAGAACAATATCGGAAAGAAATTGTTTGTGTTGCCGATGATGTAACCAATTCTCTGATTGTCAGTACGACACCGCGTTATTATGATCAGATTCGCAAAATGGTTCAGGAACTTGATGAACGCCCGCTCATGGTAGCGATTCAGGTTCTGATTGCCGAAGTCCGAATAAACAATAACCGTGATCAAGGAATTGAACTTGGTCTTCAGGATTCATTGCTTTTTGACCGGAGTTTACTGAGTAATGGAGCATTGGCACCCGGTTTTCTTTTTGGCGACCCAAGTCAGGGATTACCGTTGGGAGCCGTCAAAACAGGAACCGTAGGAACACAAGGAATTACCAGTCTTGGAACCGGTCGGGCGAGTGAAAGCGGTATTGGCGGTTTTACATTCTCCGCATCGAGCGAATCTATTAGTGTTTTGGTTCGGGCGTTGGAAGAGCAAGGTAAACTCCGAGTATTAAGCCGGCCATTTCTGACGACATTGCACAATATGAAGGCAATTGTTAAAGTTGGTCAGGATGTTCCTTATGTTACCGGATCGGACACATCAAGTTATGCCGGAAATACTACCAGTCAAATTGCTTATAAGGAAGTGGGAACGATTCTTGATATTACGCCGCGTGTTGCAGCGGATGGACTGATTAGTATGGCAATTTATGTTGAGAAATCCAATGTCGGTTCTATTGCCGATGGAATTCCGATTATGGTGTCCGGCGGCGTACCGCTTAACGCCCCAAAATTCAATTCGACAAACGCCCAAACAACAGTCAGTGCCTTAGATGGTCAAACGATTGTTTTTGCCGGACTTATTACGGAACAAAAAGAAACCGTCAACCGAAGTATTCCGGGTCTGAACAAAATTCCTGTTCTGAAACACCTTTTTGAATACAATTCGGTAAAATGTGAGCGGAACGAATTGTTGATCGTTTTAACTCCAACAATTATCCGAAGTGAAACCGACATGCAGATTTTCCGTCAACAGGAAGCTTCACGAATGCATTGGTGTATCAACGATGTTGTGAAGTTGACCGGTAATTCCAAGATGAAAATTCGCGGTGACGAATGGTTGCCCGACGAAGTACCCTATATTCCGGCTCCGGCAGCACCCGTAATCCTCGACGAATCGCAATTGCCTTCCGACGAAAAGGTCAAACAAGTTTTACCATTCCCAAGATTAGCACCGGGAGAAGAAAAATAGAGTAATTATTCCGTAGATAGGCAACCTTTCGCCGAAGGATTTTAAACAATAAACAATAAACAATAAACAATAAACAATAAACAATAGGGAATCTCTAAAAATTAATTTTAGTAGGAACGCAGGCGTCCCGCCTGCATGACAAACGCTTAAATATGCGGTCGAGACGACCGCGTTCCTGCTAAAAATAAATTTTACATGAGGTTTT
>JAITBS010000551.1 GCA_031283515.1 Planctomycetaceae bacterium | reverse complement strand
CCAGGAATCTGAGTTAGATTCCCAGGAATCTGAGTTAGATTCCCAGGAATCTGAGTTAGATTCCCAGGAATCTGAGTTAGATTCCCAGTAATCTGAGTTAGATTCCCAGGAATATTTCATCGCACCTCTTCGAGGTGAAGAATAAAAAATAAGGGTAATATGATCAGTGGAATTATTATTTTTCGATTTTCACTCCCAGTGGAACTCCAAAGGTAGTCAACATTTTGGCGAAACGTTGGCTGCCTTTCAGTCGCCTCATTACCTCATTGTTTTCCGTGTGAATGAGGTAATGAGGTTGTTGTTTTATGATCACATTTGCTACTGAGGTTGTTTTGTTAGGAAAATTAGGTGAAAATAAGGTTCGCAGGCGGAATAATACCGTTTTGGTAGTAATCCGCATTGCGACACTCTCCACTATCAACTATCAACTATCAACTACCTGAGTGGATAGTTGATAGTGACGCAAGCGGAGTTATAATCATTGCGGATAGAGATTCCGCTTGCGGCACTCTCAAACATACACTCAATTTAACACTTAATTTCATTGTTTTCAGGAGATCACCATCGATAAACAACTTCAAGAACAATATGCTGAAATTGCCCGATTAGCCGGAGGTTTGGCGCATGAAATCAAAAATCCGTTATCAACAATCCGGTTGAATATCGAACTTCTGGCAGAAGACCTCGAAGATATTGATTTGCCGCAAGGACGCCGTGCACTTCGGAAAATCGAAGTGGTTCAACGTGAATGCAGCCGGTTGGAAGAACTTCTCAATGATTTTCTCAACTTCGCCCGCGCTCACAATCTGGAACTTCAACCAAGTGATGTTAACCGTGAAATTCGGGAAATCATTGAGTTTTTCCGCCCGAAAGCGGAAGAATCCAAAATTGAAATAATTGAGTATTTGGCAAGCGATTTACCAACCGTGTTATTAGATCGGCGTTCGTTCCATCGTGCATTGCTGAATCTGGTTCTCAACGCTCAGCAGGCAATGCCGGACGGCGGGCAACTGGTAATCCGTACCCGCTCCGGCGGAAACGAAATTGCTATCGATTTGATCGATACAGGTTTCGGAATTGACGAAAAAACACTAAATCACCTTTACGATGCCTTTTTCTCAACAAAACGCGGCGGAAGCGGTCTTGGTTTGGCAACAACACGTAAAATTATTCAAGCACATGGCGGACGGATTGCAGTACAAAGCGAATTGAATTACGGTACGCAATTCACTATCGCCCTTCCGAGTTTGCCGCGACTCGCCGAAGGATAAAATGTTTGCCGTTGTGTTCGGCAATCACAGAACCACGCATTTCATAACGACCCGTTGCCGAACAGAAAAAAGCAACAAATAACTCCCATTGCTCAAAACCTAGATGACGCATTGACCAACCCTTGCGCTTCCAAAGCCGAACAAAAAATTCTCTAAGTGTTGATATTTGATAAGATTGCAGTTTTGATGAATCCAGTATTATTTCGTTTGGCGTTTGTTGCAAGATTGCCTTTTCAAATATTTCGTCAATCAATTCGTCCAGAACTTCCGCATTTTCCGCCGCAAGATATGCAAAACGTTCAATAGCGTCATCGACTTTCGGGTTAAATTCTTTCCGAAGTATTGGAAGCAATAAATTGCGTATGCGATTTCGTGTGAAATGGTTTTTTGAATTTGTTGAATCTGTTCTGAACGGTTTACCAAGTTTTTCAAGGTAAGCGATAATGTCATAACGGCGGATGTTGAGCAATGGCCGGATCAGAGTCACCGCCGGATTGAGTTGACGCATCTTGGTAATTCCGGCAAGTCCCGAAATGCCGGTTCCGCGAATCATGCGATGTAATACGGTTTCCGTTTGGTCGTCGGCACTGTGAGCTGTGGCAACATAACGAAAACCAATGTGTTCCGCTGTTCGGGTTAAAAAATCATAACGGATTTTTCGTGCCGCTGCTTCGAGACTGCCATATTTGTTGGTGTTCCATTCTTCCGGAGCGATTCGGTGTTCAAAATACTGAAGCCCGTAACCAGCAACAGAATGTCGAACAAAATCCGCATCCGCATCGGATTCTTCACCGCGTAAACAATGATTGACGTGTGCCGCCGCCAACCGTTTGGGATGGGATTCGTACTGAGCCAAAAAGTGCAGCAACGACATACTGTCCGCACCACCAGAAACTGCTACCAAAATACCATGCTCCAACCAATGAATTACCGGAAGTGTTTGGGACAACGTTTTTGTAAACCGGTTCATAACTTGAAAAGAAGAACAAGATTCGGAAAATTATTAGTAATTACAGTCCG
The DNA here is from genome assembly GCA_031283515.1 of Planctomycetaceae bacterium. Lineage (GTDB taxonomy): Bacteria > Planctomycetota > Planctomycetia > Pirellulales > Thermoguttaceae > WRKP01. The sequence goes on along the minus strand of JAITBS010000551.1, from coordinate 2,296 downwards.
CAGATTACGCTGATTTACGCAATTTCGTCCGCAGATTACGCAGATTTACGCAACTTCGTCCGCTGATTACGCAAATTTATACGGATTAGTCCGCAGATTACGCAGATTTACGCAACTTCGTCCGCTGAAAAGGTTCTCAATACATATTTTGGCGGATTCCGGCTGAAAAATATTCGAGATCACCAAATTTCTCGACAAGCCAATTGACTTTGGCATTTTCTTTTGCCTCTTGAAAAGTCTTGGCATTCGTATCAATAAGTTTCAAATCATAGACGTAATGATCCATCAAGCCGGGTAATAATGTCCGATATTCTTTGGGAATTGCTTTTGGTCGTCCTTTGTTGATATGCTTAATCAGGTTGGTAACACAACTGTTGCTCAATGGATGATAAAATTCCGGTTTTTCCGCTAATTTATTTGCCCGCTGAAGTGCATCAACAAACATTGCCCGTACTTCCTCTGGGGCAAATTTCAACCGGTAAATGTGAACATCGTTCTTATTAACATCTGTCCCAATCCGAATCATATCACGCTCGTCTGCAAAAACATAAATTAATTCAAACTGCCGTAAACCCGCACCAATAGGATCATAACATTCCCCTTCTTCGTAACGTGCTTCAATCGACATACCAACATGACGACCATCCGCAAAACCAAAACTCGATTCAACATGCGCCAACCGCGGTATTCCCCGAAATGGGACAACCACCAAATCAAGCGTAAGAATGTCATTCAGATCAAATGTTGCATCGTAATACTGAGTCGTGTAACGCTCCTCCGTTTCGTATTTTGAATATCGAATATTATGAATGGTAACCATATCACCATGCCATTCAGCTGTTTGTAAAACTGCATGATTTTGTGACCATTTCCGATTATTTGAAGGAATAAATTCTTTCGCCAGATCTTGACCCAAACTAAATATTGAGTTTTCCTGAGTTGCTATCTGGTTATTTAGGGAGGAGTTGGTTATTTGCGGGAGTTGCGACAATGTTACCAGCCGGTCTTTATTCATAACGGGAGGAGTTGTGCGATTGGCAATTGTTTCCTGACCATCAGAAACAAGACGGTAAGGATTCAAAACAGAACGTTTAACCCGATAATTATCTAAATTCCAAGGTTGGTATAATTCAGGGCTTGCTGCCGGACGAACAGGTTGTTGAGTTATTTGCGGAACGTTTTGAGATTGAAACGGTTGCGGCAATTGATACGCAACCTGAGTAATCGAATTTGACTTAGCCGTTAAAGATAAATCTTTCACTTTAGAAGGCTGCTGAACTGCCGGAACATTGAGCGAATGCGGAATTACCAAAGGTTTTGATAATCCCAATAATTCCAATAGATCATTCCAAGGAGTAGATGATTGATTTTGGTGTGAGGTATTTTGCATTGCCCATTGTTGTTGTTGTTGCTGTTTTGCCGGTTGTTGTTTAACTTGTTGCTGTTTCGCCGGTTGTTGCCTAATTTGTTGCTGTTTCGCCTGCTGTTGACGGAAAGAATGAACTGATTGACGATGAGCCGGAGTTGTTTTAACTGGGTGCGATTGTGATTTTACTGATTCCATTGGCGGAGTGCACGGCGGCATCGTCATGCAGCCGGAACTTCCAACAATCAGAAGCAATATAATCACTTGAACTCTTGTTTTAAAAAGCCAATGGAACATTTTTTTTATATCAATTTTGAATAAAACAATTACGGTAAGTAAACCGAGTCAAAGAATTTTAGCAATCTCGCCCAAATCGTTCAAGACCAAAATAAAGTAGTGAGGAGTTGATAGTTGGAGAGTGCCGCAAGCGGAATAATCCCGTTTCGGCAATAATTCCGCTTGCGAACAACTATCAACTACAAAACACACCGCCCGAAAAGCGAAACAAAACGAGCCCAATTGTACAACCTGCGATTCTTAAACTTCAGTCTTTCAGACAGAAGTTTTGTTAGTTGAGCGAGTCCTCAGGTCGATGATCTGCGGTTATGAAAATCGCACCCCTTGCGGGATGAAGAAGAAAAATTAAAAAAACGACTGAATAGATACAAAAAATTGCTAAAATTTTACGAATTTTTTCAAAGCAGACCAAAATTCCAATTGACGTCTCAATTTTTTCATGTAAACTTTAGGACTTATTGACCGTTATCACATTATTTTGCAACGTTGTATGTTGTCAGTGAATCACGGTTATTTCAACAAACCCTTATAAATAAGGAACATGGCGATGAAAAACTTAGTAGAAAATCTCCTGATTTTATTGGAAAACACCCTATTTTTTGGGGTGAAAATTCCGATGTTAAAATGGATAAG
>JAITBS010000528.1 GCA_031283515.1 Planctomycetaceae bacterium | reverse complement strand
CGGTTGATTTTGAGCAACTGAAAGAGTTGTTACGTGAAGGTTATGTAAAACCGCAAGCCCAAATGCGGGCAGAAAACGAAACCACTTGGAAACCAGCCGGAACATTTCTCAAATCGGTCGGATTGATCGGAGCCGGAGTTGTCGGCGGGGCGTTACTCAGTAGTCTTTTGGGAAACGAAGCCCAATCCGCAACAACAAATACCATCGCCGAAAATGTAACTAATACTGCTACCGGAAGTACGGTTATAGCAGGTAATGGAACAATTCGCGTTGATTCTTATGATTTCGACGGTGATGGTATTTCCGATATGGATCGGTACGATATTAACGGTGATGGTATTGCCGATGTTGAACATTATGACTTCAACCATGACGGTATTGCTGATCTGACGTATGTCGATAGAAACGGAGACGGTATTGCCGATACAGTATTTGCAGACACCAACGGTGATGGTTTTTATGATACTGTCGCAACCAACAGCGTTAATAACGGTACTATTGATACAGTTGCCGCAGATACCGATGGAGACGGAATTATTGATTCCATTTTCAATTTTTTCGGCGATATGTTCGGTTAACCTTGGTTTATCCGACGGTTGTTACCTTTCCAAAATTTCAAAATAATCGTAACTATTCAGTGATTGTTTTTTGTGATAATGAATATTCCCGTCTCTAGCGGAATAGAAAAATAAACATTCAACACTCTACTGAATAGTTACAAAACAATCATCAAAATTTTAATCGGTCAAGCCGTTTGAGAACGCGTTCTTTGCCTAGAATTTCAAGCGTTTCGAACATTCCAAGACCGACACTTTTTCCTGTTACGGCAACACGTAACGCATGAATAATTTGTCCGGCTTTAATCTGTTTTTTGTCCATAAACTGTTGCATCAATTGTTCCAGTGAAGCACTGTCGAATGGATGTTGTGTTGCCAATTCGTCACGAAATTCATGCAAAAGCGGTTTGGCTTCCGGCGGTTCGGAAATACGTTTCGTAAACACCGCTTCGTCATAAGGAAATTCATTGTCGGGTAAAAAGAAATCAGAAAAATCCAAAATGTCTCCGGCAACCTTGATACGATCACCGGCTGCCCGAATAAGCGGAACAAAAAAATCCGGAAACGGTGAATGCTGAATATGCAAACCGGCTCTCTCAAGAAACGGTACACAAAGTATCGCCTTTTCCTCCGCCGATTTGGTCAGCATGTGTTTTTCCTGAAACGAAAAAAGTTTTTGCGGATCAAACGATGCCGCTCCTTTGGTAACTCCATCCAAAGAAAAATGAACAATTAAATCTTGCAAGTTAAAAAATTCGGTTTTATCATCAAGTGCCCAACCAACCAACGCCATGTAATTGACAATCGCTTCCGGTAAATAACCAACCTTTTGATAAAAATCAACAATCACCGGATTAAATCCATCCGTTGTCGTTTCAAGACCAATTCGATCCGCAATCAATTTGCCATGTTGAACCAGTTTGGCGAAGTCTTTATTTTTAAGATATTTGTCCAATTTTCGTTTACTGAGTTTGGTTTTACTTCCCGGTTCCGCAACAAACGGCAAATGAGCGTATTTCGGTAACCGATAACCCAACGATTGAATCATAAATATCTGACGCGGTGTATTGGATAAATGTTCTTCCGCACGAATAACGTGCGAAATTTCAAAATCCTGATCGTCAACAACATTAGCCAAATGATAAATGAATGAACCATCCGCACGCTGAATCACATGATCTTGTTCGGTTGCCCAATCAAAAGCAACGTTACCGCGAATCAAATCATTGATAATCAGTTGACCTTCACGCGGCATTTTAAGCCGAATAACACCTTGCCGACCTTCCGATTCAAATCGGCGAACATCTATTTCCGTTTCAGCCATCCATCGACGGCTGTACGTAAACGTTTTTTTTTCGGCAATAGCAGTTTCACGTTCCGCCTGAATTTCTTCCGGTTTGGCAAAGTCCCGATAAGCGTAACCACGCCGAATCAATTCATCAACCGCCGCCTGATAGTGTTCTGAACGCTGAGATTGGTAATACGGCGCATGAGAACCGCCAACTCCAGGTCCTTCATCCCAATCAATTCCAAGCCAATGCAATCCATCCAGAATTGGTTGTAACGCTTCTTCGACATTACGTTCCTTATCGGTGTCGTCAATGCGTAAAATGAATTGTCCACCGTGTTTCCGTGCAAAAAGCCAACAGAATAACGCTGTTCGGACTCCGCCAATATGAAGATAACCCGTAGGACTCGGCGCAAAACGCGTACGCACCATTGTAGTTAATAGTTAGTAGTGAATAGTTTGTAGTTTGTAGTTTGTAGTTTGTAGTGAACAGTTAGTAGTGAATAGTGAACAGTATTATTACCATTACGGTAGAATTCCACATGCGACACTATTCACTATTCACTCTCAACTATTAACTAATTCATACTTCTTCGGGTTTGGGAACAACATACGGCGCACGATAATCACGTGTTGTTAAGGCGTTTGCTTCGGTGTTGTCGATGAATACTTCGTTTTCAACATCAATTTTTAACAACGGTCCCAATGAAAGCGGTGTTTTTTTCAAATTGACACCGACTTTTTCCAAATGTTGTACAGTTCGTGCAAGAGTGGCTTCGTTATCATCGAGCGACTTGACAGACTTGAGAGATTCTTTCAGATCATCAACAGAGACTTTGTTTTTTTCACCAAGATAATAGGACGTATTACCGAGATGACTAACCGCCGCTGAAAGTGCGCCGCAACGAGCGTCGGCATGAGCCAATGACGGATTTCGTTCCAGAATCGCTTCAACAAAATTACCGTAATGATCGCCGTTACCGGTGAACTCCCGAATTTGTTTTCCTTCGAGATCGTAAGCGTAAGACACCGAATAAGATTGATTTTTGGCAGAACCTTGAATAACGTAACCTTTTGTTCCATAAGCAATAACTCCAACCTGTGTCCCAAGATTTTCACCAACCGGAATATTCATATTGGGAGTTTCCAGACCGCGCGTTTCAAAAACTAAACACTTATCACCGTAATCATAAATCGAAACTTCCGTATTGGCAACATCGCCGGCATCCACATAATCCTCGCCCTTTTCAACATCATAACCCAGTCGTCCACCATAAGAAATGACCGATTGCGGAAATTGATTCACATCAAGAAACCATCGGGCAATATCGGTTTGGTGAGGTCCTTGGTTGCCGAGATCGCCGTTACCGTAATAACGTTGCCAATGCCAATCATAGTGAAAACGCGGACGTGTTACAGGTTTAATTTGTGCAGGTCCGCTCCAGAGATCGTAATCAATTCCGTTGGGAACATTGTATTCACCAAGCGGTCCGATGGCTTTTCGGCGTTTGTAACAGAGTCCGCGAGCGAATTTTACTTCACCGATTCCGCCTTCGCGAATAAACCGGACTGCATTGATCACATTGACTTGTGAACGGCATTGTGTTCCGGTTTGAACAACGAGACCATATTTTTTGGCAGCGGCAACAATCGCTTTCCCTTCATGAATATTATAGGTAAGCGGTTTTTCAATGTAACAATGTTTGCCTGCCTGTAACGCCCAAACAGCGGTTAACGTATGCCAATGATTTGTTGCTGCGCAAGTTACGGCGTCAACTGATTTATTCTCTAAAATTTTGCGGAAATCGTCAATTGCTTGCGGTTTGTAACCGGTATTCTTTTCGATTTGCGTACATTTTTTTTCAGCTTGAGCGGCATCGGGATCGCAAAGGAACAGGATTTTTGTCCGTTTATCCTTTGAGAAAAAACCGATATGATCACCGCCGCGTGAACCGGCACCGACAATAGCGATACCCAATTGTTCATTGGGACTAACCGCATTCTGAGCCGATACGTTTTCTGTTACTGCACTGGAAAAAGCCGCCGCCGCAACACTTGCCGCAAATGACGCACAAAGCGAATCTTCCAGAAACCGCCGTCTTGTAATTTTTGTCATAAAAAACCTCAATAAAAGTTATAGGAAATATCTTGACAGAACGAACTAAACACGGATTATTATACTCATTGAAAAGCATTACCAAAAGAGGGGACATTTTTTTATTGAAGTGTAAAATAATAACTATTCAGTAGGTAGGCAACCGAGAGCGGTTAGAGGAAAGTGGAAAGTGAAGAGTCCGCATACAGATTCAAAACGTTTCGGTAAATAAGATGGCTGCAAACAACCTCAGTAGTCCATAGAATACACACAAATCTCAATACCTCATTAAATTATTTCTTGTAAATATTTTGTTATCATTCATTGCTCATTTTAATAATGAGATAATGAGGTTGTTTAGCGGAGTAATATTGTTTTGGTAATAAACTGCACTGCGGCACTCTCCACTCTCCACTGAATATTGTGTGTTGCAACATTTATTTATTATCCGGTTTATTTTCACGGTACGATTTGGTAATAACCAATTTGAGTATATCAAGTAGTTGTGTAAGGATAAACGGTTTGAAAATGGGTTTTGGCAAACCGGCTTCGGCGGCACGTATGGTTACATGACCGCTGTCATAACCAAAAGCACGCATGTAAATAAACGGAATAAACGGAACTTCATCTTTGGGACAACGCGGGTCTTCTGTGGGAGGTTCACAAGCAAAGTCATTCGGTTTCCTGTTGTGCTGCTTGCAATAAGCACAACGAACCCGTTTGAAAAATAAGAATGCCGACATGTCCGGCAATTTTATATCACTCATAAAAATATCATACTTTGTTGTTTCCAGCATTTTCAAAGCACTTTCACCGGTTGACGCTGTTTCGACAGTGCAGCCGTAGTAAAACAACATCCGGCTCAGTTCCCGACCAATTGATTCGTCAGCGTCAACCATTAAAATACGTTTATTCCGCAGCATTGTGTATTTACTGCAATCCGTTGCGGAAATCTCTTGCGGTAAATCGACGGCAATCTTTGCAACAAATCCCTGAAACGCCGCCTGAACATCACGAGTCAATTGACGTATCCGTCCCAAAGTTGAGAACAGTTCTTCGTGTTTACCTAGTTCACTCATTTGGAGTCGTGCGGTTTCGTTCAAAATCTGGTTGATGGGTCCGACGGCCATTCCATAAACCTTTTCAATACTGCGGTAGGCAGAATCTTTTTGTTCAAACGAAAAAAGATCAAGCGTATGAATTGCTTGCGCAACATCTTTGGCAAATGATTCTAAAAGACGAAGATCATTATCATCGAAGGCTTTTGTTTTTTGACTTTCGACGTTGAATGTTCCGATTACTTTGCTGCGGTAAAGAAGCGGAACCGTAATCGAACTGCGTGCGCCGGGGATTCCTTCGATGAAGAACGGGTCTTCCCGCGAATCGTCCATTTTGTAACTTCGGGCATGAAAAGCAACCCAACCGGTTATTCCATTCCCTTCCTGATTAACATAAAGAGTTCGTTTTTTTGCTTCTTCAGTCATTCCGATGGCGAGCAATGGTTCGAGAAGGTTTGGAACTTTTTCCGATATGGTTCGGATTTCGATGGAGGCGAAATTAAGAATTTCCTGAGCGAAGTTACCGATTTTTGCCCGAAGAATATTAACTCGTTCCTGAGGCGAGCGGGAAAGCACATCTTCTTTTGAAAGATCTGCTAATTCCTTACCGGCTTCCCGAAGCCGTGACCATTTGATTTCGCGTATTGTCTGTTCGGTAACATCATGTAATTCGACAACAAAATTCACCGGTTTGCCGTATTCATTCAAAACCGGTGCGGTATTCATTTGGAGATAACGCCCTGATTCTTTTTGAACCAAAACTGTTGAAGACGATTTGCCGGTCAAACGTGTTTTTGAGAACGGACAATAATCAGGACCTCGCATTTCGGGACGTCCGAGCGGAACAAAAAATCGTTTACCAATTAAATCCTCTTCGAGATTGCTCCATTCCCGAAATTGGCGGTTACACCAAAGAATATGCTGATCGTTATCCACCAGAGCCAGACCTGCAGGAAGATTTTCCAAAATACTCCGCTCTTGGGAATACTGACTTCGTTCATAAAATCCTTGAAAAAATTCCTGTTCAATCAACAAAGCATTGTAATTGCTGTCCACTATTTTAAAGAGAGCTCCTTCGACATTGGCGCAAAGTTCGTAAGTCCAATAATTTGAATCTCCTAAAAAACTTCCGCCGAACTGATCCCAAGATGTTCCAACAACCAATATTTTGTTTTTTTTTCCGATTTCTGTTCTATTATTATCGTTTTTAGTTTGCTCCAACATAATACTAATTCCTTTTTCGGCTTTGGTTTTGAGCCTGTTTTATTTGAGTAACCTGCTGAAATTAAAACCGCCGTTAATTTATCTATTTTAATCTATTTTTACGACTTTGCAAGAAGAATTTTAGGATATCTATTTCAGTTGAGATCTTATATTGCAACTATTCCGTGAAAATTTTAGTATCTATTCCGTAGGTAGGCGGCCTTTCGCCGAAAGGTTTTAAATAATACAATACAATAAACCTACGGTCGCAACGGTTGTTTTTGTTATGGTGTTGTACACGGTTGGTTTTTCATTTCCGTCCGTCAACAAGGTCAAGTCGGCGAGTACGCCGACCAACGGTGGGTGAAAACGTTTCGGCGAAACG